>JBOGHQ010000082.1:0-2479 GCA_050744785.1 Acidimicrobiales bacterium
GCCACGGTGCCCGGGGACCCGGTCACCATGGCGGGCGTCGTCGCCCGCCTGGACTGCCCGCCGCCGCCCGACCCCAACGGGCCGGGCAACTTCTACCTCGGGACCTTCGACTACCCGGCCGGCCTGGGGTCCGCCACCCCTGAGGCGGCGCTGCGCAGCCAATTGGAGGAGTGGCCGGGGGCCGACCCGGCCTCGTTCGTCGCCACCGCCCGCAGCGCCTCGGCGGTGCGCTACGAGAACCGCCACGCCGCCGTGATCGTGGCGGGGACCGAAGGTGCGCTGTGGGTGGTGGAGAGCGTGGCCTACTGCGTCCCGGTCGCCGACGAGTGGCGGGCAGGCCGGGGATGACGAGGCCCTGGGGGCTGCTCGCCCTGCCGGCCCTGCTGGTGGCCCTCGGAGCACCGCCGGCCGTCGCCGACCACGCCCCGTTGAACCAGGACAACCTGGTGTGGAAGGACCTCGCCGGGGCCGACTTCAACCTGGAGATCGCCTGGACGCAGGGCTACGCTGCCCGGGGCCCGGCGTTCCTCGACAGGGTGCGGGACCTGGCCGCCCGGGACCCCTCGTGCCAGGCCGGCTCCTGCTCGCCCGCCTCGTGGTCGCACTGGTACCAGCACCGGGCCCAGCCCTTCTTCGGCGGGGCCGAGTCGACGGTGGCCGACTTCGACCCCCGGGCCGGCACTCCCGCGTCGCGCTGCGGCGCCGAGGGCAGCGTGTCGTTCCACTGGCTGACGCCGTCGAAACCGGACCGCCTCGCCGAAACCTCGCGATGTTTCTACGGCTCCGACCCGACCCGGGTGTTCTCGGCCCAGGTGCTGGTGAACCCCGCTCCGCTGGCGCCCGGCAACCTCGACACCGCCTACTACAGCTGCGCCCCGGGGCCCTACACCTGGTTCACGGCCGGGCCGGGCGACCCCGACAACGACGCCCCGCAGTGCCGGACCTACGACCTGACGAGCGTGCTCGCCCACGAGGTGGGCCACGTGCTGGGCCTCGGGCACTTCCGCACCGATGCCACCGGCACCAACAGCATCGACCCGGTGTGCCTCAACGGCTCGGAGAGCGAGGACCCCCGGCTGGGCAACAACGCCAACCGGGAGACGATGTGCATACCCCTCTTCGCCGGCAGCGAGCGCCAGCGCACGCCCGAGGAGCACGAGAAGGACGCCCTGTGGAACCTGTACCCGCCCACGGGGCCCGCCCCCGCCATCAGCCCCGCCGCCCAGACGACGAGTTCGGCGGGCGCCGCCACCTGGACCGTCAGTGTCCCGAGGGACCCCACCCGGACCACAAGCTTCCACATGATCTACGGCGACGGCACCTGGGACACCCGGGCCGTGCCTTCGGGAGCGGGTCTCGACCAGTTCACCATCTCTCACACCTTCAGCGGCGCCCGCACCTACACCCAGCGGGCGACCGTCGTCGAGACGGGCGCCACCGCCACCTCGACCACGGCCGGTGCGCGGATCGGCTCAGGTACCAACCTGGTGGGCTACCTGGAGGTGAAGGGGAACGCCAGCGCCGCCACCGTCACGGCGACCGGCCACCAGAGCTGGAACGAGCCGAGCCTGGCCATGACCCAGAGCGTGTCGTCGGGCGTGGCCAGGGCCAACGACAACTCATCGGGGACCTTCACCATCTACACGGCCCGCATCGGCACCACCGGCACCAGGTACCTGCAGGGCACCCTCGACGTGAACTTCGCCAAGGACGGCTACGACGACCACACCAGCTGGGACAGCCCGAGCGGCGGTTGCGCGAGCTCGCTCATCGGCGGTGCCACCGGCGTGGTGAAGCTCGGCACGGTGACGATGACGACCTCGGCGCCACTGGGAAGGATCGCATCGGCGACAGGCCACCTGAGCATCAGCTCGAACCGCGTCACCTTCGACCTGCCCGAGGCAACCGCCATCGTCAACGCCGCTCCTCGCGAAGCGGCGATTTGCTTGTCTACTTCCGACTCGGTCAACGGCAACATGGCCCCGCTCACGGTCATATGATCCGAGCGCCGCGGACATCTCGGGTCCCGCAGGACCGACCCGTGTCCCGCCGCGCGCCCCCGAACGCCGAGGCGGCAACCCCGGCCCACCGGCGATCGGGACGTGTCGTGCGGCCGGCAGTTCGAAGGGCCTCCGGCGAGGAACCAGAAAGGTGATGCAACCATGAACCTGACGACGAAGGACCGGTGGACACCATGAAGTCCTCGGCACGGCGGGGCCTGCGGGTCCTCCTTCTCACCCTGGTGGGCCTGGTGGGCGCCTTCGTGGTGCTGGTGCGGGTGTCGTTCGACGGGCCCGGCAAGGGCGAGGAGGTGAGCCTGGACCGGGTGTACGGGTTCGCCGACCAGGGCGCCATCGTGGAGGCGGCCCTGCTGGACGAGGACGCCCTGGTGGTGGGCACCCGCCGCACGGGCTGCCCCGATGCCGTGGCACCGGCCGCCGAGCCGGCCGACCCGGCCGCCACCACCACCGTCCCGGCC
>JBOGHQ010000083.1:0-2936 GCA_050744785.1 Acidimicrobiales bacterium
GCCGCCGGTGGGTGGCCGGGGTGCGGCTCAGGCCGGCGCCGGCCGCCCGTTGCGCACCCAGCGGGCCAGCAGGGGGTCCACCACCCGGTAGCCCGACACCGTGACCGGGTCCCGCTCGATCTCGCCCCGCTCCAGCAGGGCGTCGAGGCCGCTGCGCACCGCTGACCCCTTGGACCCGCCCACCGAGGAGGTGCGGGAGTAGGGGCGGTCCTCGTTGGCGGCCACCAGGGCCAGCAGGCGGCGCTGGCCCGAGGCCAGGCTCGACCACACCACGCTGAACTCGCCCAGCAACTCGGTGGTCACCTGGTCCACCACCTCGGCCACCAGTTCGTCCCCAGCCTGGCCGCCCTCGGGCGTGGCCGCCCACAGGGCGTGGGCCAGCAGCATGGTGCGCTGGGGGTGGCCGCCGGCCACGTCCAGGAGCGGCCCGAGGGCCCGGCCCACGTCCCGGCCGGTGGCGGTGAAGCGGCTGGCGATGAACTCGGCCGTGGCCGGCCCGGGCAGCGGGGGCAGCTCCACCGGGCGGGCCTGGGCGTAGAAGGCCCGGCGCCGGTCGGTGAACAGCGCCTCCATCATCCCCACCTGGGAACCGGCGAAGATGTAGCTGGCCGCCTCCCCGTGGTGCTGGATCTCCGAGCGGATGACGGCGTCGGCGTTGGGCTGGGCGGTGAGCACGCCCTGGAACTCGTCGAACACCACCAGCACCCGCCGCCCGAAGCGCTCGAACACCCGCCGGGGGAGGGCCAGGCGGTCCAGCAGGGGAGTGGTGGCCGGCGTCTGCACCTCGGCCCCGACCCGGACCCCGGCCACCCCCACCTCCACGTGCGGCTTCAGGGCTCGCCGCACCCCCTCGAACCACTGGCCCGCCCCACCGCTGAGGGCGGCGGTGTAGGACCGCTCGACGCGCTCGGCCACGTCGGTCAGGGTCACCACGCCGAAGAAGTCCACGTAGACGGCCTCCCAGCCGTCCCCCTCCATCTCCGCCATGACCCGGCGCAGCAGCGACGTCTTGCCGAACCGCCGGGGCGCCACCACCCGGCTGTTGTTGCCCTCCCGGGCCCCGTCCACCAGCCGGGCCGTCTCCGCCTCCCGGTCGATGAGGTCGGCGGCGCCCACCGGGCCGGAGTACCGGAACGGGTTCACCATGGCTCCCTATCATAGAGCAAGAATGCTCCAGACCATCGAGCGAGGGCCGCTTCGGGCCGCTCTTCCGCCGGGCAACCCCGGGCCGTGCCCTACTGGGGCCGGAAGAGCTCTTCCACGAAGAAGCGGGCGCCGGCGACGCAACGGCCATGGGCCCGACCGACCGGTGGGCCTGGCCGAGTCATCCGGCCACCGCCCCCTCCCGCGCCCAGCGATCGCGCCGGCCCAGCCGGGCGGTGGATCACAGAACGTCGCGCTCGCGGACGACGACCCGGTCCCGGCCGCGCCCGTAGGGGCTGAAGCTGCTCCAGAACAGCATGGAGGCCAGGAGCCCGATGCCGCCGACGATCATGAGGATCACACCGACCGTGTCGAGCTCGATCCCCTCGGCCGACACCTCCACTGCGTAGGCGAGGATGGCCCCAACGGCGATGAGGAACACGCTCACGCCAATACCCATGGCGCTTCTCCTTTCCTGGCAGGTGGCCCGCACGGGCCGCGCCCGTGAGTGTGTCCAGCCTGGCCCCGTGACAAACGAAGCCGAGCAAGCCGCCGAGTGCCGGCCGACTGGGCTCGATCTCCAGGTCGGCGGGTAGTGGGCCTGATGTACCGGCGGCCACGAGGGCGATCGATCTCGAGGACACCTGCCGACCCATCGACGTCCGGGCCGGTGCGCCCGCTCCTTCTGACGGCGGTCGGCAGCGGCCAGTTCCACGGGTCCATGGGCGCCGCTCGGCTCAACCAACCTGTGGTCGGGTGTGACGCCCCGCTGGCGCAAACCGGCGTGACGTCATAGACGGCCTCCCAGCCTCCCCCCTCCGGCGGCGAGAGGTTCAGGTGCCGGCCGGTGCCTCCACGACCGGCCAGTCGATCCGGCCTCCGATGTCGTCGACGCCGATGCCCAGTACGTCGGTGGCGGCCGTCTCCGCGAAGCCCGCGTCCGAGCGCCGGAAGCAGCGCACCGTGCGAGCCGCCGGGTCGGCAACCAGGATCTCCTCCACGCCATGATCCGCATAGAAGCCGAACTTGTCGTAGGTCTCGTCGTCGGGCGACACGACCTCGACGACCATGACCACCGCCGGCACCCAGACCGTATAGGGGAGGTCGCGGTGGTAGCCCTGGTCCGGCACGCGGTAATCGTCCCGGCTTCCGAGGTTGAACGGCCCGGTGGCCACCAGGCCCGCCGCCTTCGCGTAGGGGTCGAGGAGCACGGCCAGCGCATGGTCGACGTAGCCGTGGATCGGATGTGCAGCCGGCGCCACGTGGTAGGTCCCCTCCCACACCTCGTCGTGGGTATCCAGGCCCAGCGCGTGGCGTCGGGCGATCAGCGACTCCAGTTCTTCCGGCCTCGGGCCGAGGACGACGGTCTTCACGATGTCAACAGTACGGCGCCCGGCAGTAGCGGGGCATCAACAGCTCCTCGAGCCGTACCGAGTAGCCACCGTCGCGATGTTCGTAGATCGTCACCTCACCCGCCCGACCCGGGCGACCTTGCGGATGGACCCGGTGGCCAACGCCTTGGCGCCCGGTGCGGTCCCCATCGATCCGCTCGGAGCCCCGTGCGTCGGTGCTCCCACGCAATGCTCGGACGGGCCAGCGCCGGGACGGTCATCCCGCCGCCCCCGCCGCGACTTGGCCCACGGGTGCCGGGTGGCGGGGGTCGTCGGGCGGCACCATGGGGCGCTTCCCCGTGCCCTCCACCAGGGCCCAGCCCTTGTAGGTCTTGAGGTCGTGGTGGAACCCACAGGGCCCGTCCATGTTGGCCAGCACGGTGACCTTGTCCTCGGCCCACG
>JBOGHQ010000084.1:0-4807 GCA_050744785.1 Acidimicrobiales bacterium
CCCGTACCAGTGCGGCCGCGCCCTGGCCCCCGCCGCCGCACAGGGCGGCGGCGCCGAGCCCGCCGCCCCGGCGGCGCAGCTCCTCGGACAGCGTGAGGACCAGGCGGGCGCCCGACATGCCGATGGGATGGCCGAGGGCGATGGCGCCGCCGTTGACGTTGACGGCCGTCTCGTCGATGCCGAGGTAGTCCATGGTGGCCGCGCTCACCGCTGCGAAGGCCTCGTTGATCTCGAACAGGTCGACGTCGCCCAGGGTGCCGCCCGCCGAGACGAGGGCGGCGGCGATGGCCCGGGCCGGCTGGGTGAGCAGCGACGGGTCGGGGCCGGCCACCAGGCCGAAGGCCACCAGCTCGGCGCGGGGCGGCAGCCCCAGCTCCTTGGCCTTGGCCGGGCTGGCCACCACCACCGCGGCGGCACCGTCGGAGATCTGCGAGGCGTTGCCGGCCGTGATGGTCCCCTTCCTGCCGAACGCCGGCTTGAGCTTGGCCAGGCTGGCGACCGAGGTGTCGGCCCGCACCCCCTCGTCGGCGTCGACCACCAGGGGGTCACCCCGTTGCGGCACCTCCACCGGCACGATCTCGCCGTCGAACCGGCCCTCCTTCACCGCCGCCGCGGCCCGCTGGTGGCTGGCGGCGGCCAGCTCGTCCTGGCGCTCGCGGGCGATCGACGCCGCTTCGGCGTAGCGGTCCGTTCCGGCGCCCATGTGCACCTCGTCGAAGGCGCACCACAGGCCGTCGGCGATCAGGGAGTCCGTTGCGGTGGCGGCGCCCAGCCGGTAGCCGGCGCGGGCGCCGGGCAGGAGGTGGGGCGCCCGGCTCATCGACTCCATCCCGCCCGCCACCACCACGTCGGCCTCGCCGGACCGGACCATCTGGTCGGCCACCTGGACGGCGAACAGGCCGGACAGGCACACGTTGTTCACCGTCACGGCCGGCACGGTCATCGGCAGGCCCGCCCTGGCGGCGGCCTGGCGGGCTGGGTTCTGGCCCTGGCCGGCCTGGAGGACCTGGCCCATCACCACCCGGTCGACCTGGGCGGGGTCGAGGCCGGCCCGCTCCAGTGCGGCCTTAATGGCGTAGCCGCCCAACTCGGCGGCGGGCAGCGCGGAGAGCGATCCGTTGAGCTTGCCGATCGGCGTGCGCGCCGATCCGAGCAGCAGTGATCCGGGCATGGGACTGCCTCCTTTGGTCGGATTCAGCGCTTGGTCGAGTAGTCGTAGAAGCCCCGACCCGTCTTGCGGCCGAGGAGGTTGGCCGTCACCATCCGCTTGAGGAGCGGTGCCGGTGCGCTGCAGCCGTCGTGGCGGTCCTCGTTGAGGGCGTTGAGGATGGCCAGGCTGGTGTCCAGCCCGATGAGGTCGAGCAGGGCCAGCGGGCCCATGGGGAAGCCGCAGCCGCCCTTCATGGCGGCATCGATATCCTCCCTGGAGGCGATGCCGCTGTCGAGCATCCTCACCGCCGAGTTCAGGTAGGGGAAGAGCAGGGCGTTGACGATGAACCCGGCGTTGTCCTTCACCGTCACCGGGTCCTTGCCGCATTCCTCGGCGAAGCGGCGGGCCGCCTCGACCGACGAGTCGGACGTGGTGAGGGCGGGCACCACCTCCACGAGGGGCATCTTGGGCGCGGGGTTGAAGAAGTGCAGGCCGAGCACCCGATCGGGCCGTTCGGTGGCCATGGCCACGTCCACCACTGGCAGGGTCGAGGTGTTGGTGGCCAGGATGGCGTCGGGGCAGATGCGGCCCAGCTCGGCGAACAGCTGGCGCTTGACGTCGAGGTCCTCGACCACCGACTCCAGCACCAGGCCGCACCCGGCCAGCGCGTCGAGGTCGGTGGTCACCTCGACGCGGCCAAGGATGTCGTCGCGATCGGCGGCGGACATGGCCTCCCTCTCCACCTGCTTGGCCAGCGACCGCTCGAGCTGCTGGCGAGCCTTGTCAACGTTTCCTTTGGACCGGCTGCGCAGCACGACGCCGAAGCCGGCCTTGGCCGCCACCTCGGTGATCCCCGTGCCCATGATTCCCGTGCCGGCGACACCAACGGACGTGATCTTGGCCGTGGTCATGGTCATGTCGATTCCTCCTCGTGGTCGTGGTCTGTTCGACGCCGGGCCGGGGTCATCAGGCCTCGTTCATCCGTGCACGTAGGTGCCGGGGGCGTCGCCCAGCACGGGGTAGTGGTCGTTGCCGAAGGCGGGGGGCGGGCGGCGGCCGCCGGCCCGGGCGCCGATCCACGCCGCCCAGTCGTCCCACCAGGAGCCGCCGTGCTCGGTAGCCGCCGCCAGCCAGTCCTCGGGCGACGGGGCCACGTCGTCGTTGAGCCAGTGCTTGCGCTTGGGCCCGGGCGGGTTCACGATCCCGGCGATGTGGCCCGACGAGCTGAGCACGAAGCGCACGTCGCCGCCCAGCAGCCCGGTGGTGGCGTAGGAGGACCTCCACGGCGTGATGTGGTCCTCCTTGGCGGCCAGCACGTAGACGTCGGTGGCGACGCGTCCCACCTCGAGGCGGCGGCCCCCGATCTCGAGCTCGTCGCGGGCCAGCCGGTTCTCCAGGTACATGGACCGCAGGTACTCGGCGTGGGTGGCGGCGGGGATGCAGGTGGAGTCGGCGTTCCAGGCCAGGATGTCGAAGGCCGGCGGTGGCTGGCCCATGAGCCAGTTGGTGCCGACGTAGTTCCAGATGAGGTCGTTGGGCCGGAGGGCGTCGAAGGTGGACGCCATGTGCTGCCCGTCGAGGACGCCGGTCTCGTTCATGTGCCGCTCCACCCGCGCCACCGCGTCGGCGTCGGTGAAGGCGCCCAGCCGGCCCGGCCGGCTGAAGTCGACGAGGGTGTTGAGCAAGGTCAAGGAACGGACCGGCTGCTGCTCCGGGCCGTCATGGGCCATCCAGGCCAGCAGCATCACGGCCAGGGTCCCGCCCACGCACAGGCCGGCCACGTTGACCTGCGGGGCACCGGTGATGTCCCGCACCGCGTCGAGGGCGTGGCCCAGGCCGTCGTGCAGGTAGTCCTGGAGCCGGAGGTGGCCCATGTCGGGGCCGGGGTTGCGGTAGCTGATGGTGAAGGTGGTGTGGCCGTGGGCCACGGCCCACTCCACGAAGCTCCGCCCCGGCGCCAGGTCCATGATGTAGTAGCGGTTGATCCACGGCGGGCTGAGCAGGAGGGGGACGTCGTACACGTCCGGCGTGGTGGGCTGGTACTGGAGCAGCTCGATCAGGTCGTTGCGGTACACCACCTTGCCGGGGGTGCAGGCCAGGTCCTCCCCCACCCGGAAGGCGGACCGGTCCACCTGCCGCGGCCGGCCGCCGTTGTCGGCCAGGTCCTCGGCCAGGTTGGCGAATCCCTCCAGCACGCTGGCGCCCCGCGTCTGGAGGGCGGCCCGCAGGGCGGCCGGGTTCCCCCACAGCGTGTTGGTGGGCGCCAGCGCGTCGACGAGCAGCTCGACGGCCACGGCGGCCTTGTCGGCCTTCGCGTCGGGCTCGGAGGGGGCACCGCCGGCCACGTCGCGCAGGTACCGGGCCACCGCCAGGTAGGCCTGCTGCTGGGCCAGGAACCACGGGTGCTCCTGCCATGCGGGGTCGGCGAAGCGGCGGTCGCCGGGCCCTGGCTGTAGCGAGGCGTCGCCCTTCCAACCCAGGCCCCGGGCCGTGGACTGCGCCGCGGCCGTGGCCAGCGCCGTCGTGAGGCGGGTCGTGTGGCGGAGGGCGGGCAGCGGGTGGCGCACCATCTCGGTGCCCAGGCGCGCCAGTGCCGGGCCGAGGCCGACCGGGTCGAGGGCGGGCGGTACGCCCGGCGGCCCGATGCTCATCCGACCCTCGCTCTGCTCGAGCCCTCCGGCGGGCGGGCCGGCAACTCGGTGTAGTAGCGGTAGACGATGTCGGCCACGCACACGGGCTTGCGGCCCCCGTCCACCTCGTAGGTGAGGCGCCAGATGGCCTGGGCGCCACCGTCCAGTGGCCGCACCTCCACCAGGTCCACGGCGGCGCGCACCTTGGCGCCGGCCGGCGTGGGTGCTGGGTACCGGACCCGGTCCGACCCGTAGTTCAGCACCACGTCGGCCCCGGTGACCTTCACCACTTCGTCGAGGAAGATGGTGGAGAGGGACAGGGTGAAGTAGCCGTGGGCGATGGTGGTGCCGAACGGGCCCGAGGCGGCCCGCTCCCGGTCGACGTGGATCCACTGGTCGTCGCCGGTCAGGCGGGCGAAGGCGTCCACGTCGTCCTGGGTGATGGTGCGCCAGGCGGTCGGGCCCAGCGTCTGGCCCTCGTGGGCACTCAGATCGGCCAGCTCGATCGTCGCTGTCGCGGGCATGAACTCCCTCTTCGATGGCGGGTGCGCGCCGGTGCAGTTCCATCCTCGGTGAAGCCTGACCCCGGGCAGTTACATCGGTGTGGCCCGGGTGAGAAGACTGGGTGTCCGGTTTGTGAAGGTCCCCTGTCACCCCTGCCGCCATGCGCGACGGGCCGCGCCGCAGCTCGGCCCCGGGGTGCTTCAGCCGTGGTTCCTACCCGGCCCGCCCCCTGCCAAACAAAAGCGTTTGAAACCGAGCGGCTGCGTGGTATAGTTAACGCCCATCCCCTCGAGCGAAAGAAAGGGGCATACCCATGCCGACCGCCCTCGATACCTCGGTTGCCATCCAGGACAAGCTCTTCCAAAACCTCCAGGTGGGCCAGAAGGCCGTCATCGACATGGTCCGCAGCTGGGCCGAGACCACCGAGCTGGTGTTCGCCAAGCTGCCCGACCTCACCCTCTCCGAGTCCGCGGCCCGGCCCAGCCAGGTGTTCGAGACCGGGCTCGGCTTCACCGAGCGGGTC
>JBOGHQ010000085.1:0-1726 GCA_050744785.1 Acidimicrobiales bacterium
GTGGTGGCCGAGCCGCCGTCGCCCTCCCCGCCGGCGGTGGCGGCGGCGGCGGGGACGGCGTCCACGGCGGCAGCCTGCCGGGTGGCCATGGGCGAGGCGCGGCCAACCGACCCGCCACCGACCACGACGGCGCCCACCATGCCGGGGTGGAGGATGCAGCTGTAGGGGTAGGTGCCGGGGGCGTCGAAGCGGTGGCGCGCCTCCTGGCCCAGGGTGAGGTTGGTGGTGCCGGCGATGGAGCCGCTGAGGCCGGTCACGGTGTGGGCCACCTCGTCGGCGTTGCGGAACACCACGGTGTCGCCGGCCTCGACATGGGCCACGGTCGGGGCGAAGCAGTTCATCTGCATCTCCACCACCGTCGTGCGCTGCTCGGTGGCCTCCCTGGCGTGGCAGCCGCCGCCCGCGCCGGCCGGCGCCGGGGTGGCCAGCATGAAGCCGGCGACGGCGACGGGCATCACCATCAGCACTCGGAGAGGGCGGACCATGGCGGCACCTCCTGGCTCGAACTGCCCCTGGTACACCGCCGCGGGCCGGACGGTTCCCTGCGGACGGCCGTTCAGCGGACGTCGGCCGCCAGCCGGAGGGCGTCGGCCAGTCCCAGGGCGCTCTCCAGGCGGTAGGTGATCCCGGCTCGCTCCCAGAGCAGCACGTTGCCGGCCAGCCGGGTGGCAGTGCTGACCTCCCGCCCGCCCGGGGTCAGGTAGGTGACGGTGTGGGGCGCGCCGCTGATCCACCAGCCTTCCCCTCCGTTGACCGCCACCGGCCGGATCTGCGTGGCCGCCGCCACCACCTGCTTGACGATGGCGGGGTGCACGCCGCCGCGAAGCTCGGTGAGCAGCAGGCCGACGCCGGGGGCGGGGGTGGCGGGGAGGGACTGGCCCGGCGGCCACACCAGGGTCACCTCGCGGACCGGACCGATGGTCCGGGTGTAGACCGCGGCCGGCGAGCCCAACGAAGCGGGCCAGCGGACGGGGACACCGGCCCGCCTCGACGCCTCGGCCACGGTCACCTCCTGGCCCAGGTCGAGGGCGGCCACGGTCTCGGCCGGCGGGCGACGGTCGGAGAGCTCGATCTCCACCGCGCCGATGCCCAGCCAGTCGGCCACCGCCTCCCGTGTGGCCGGGCTGGCCACCAAGGTGGCGGCCAGCACCGCCACCACCGCGGCGGCCGCCACCACGGCGCGGCGCCACGCCCGGCTGGCCGGCAAGGCAGTGTCCTTCTCGCGGGCTGGGCATCCGGGATCCGGAGGCCCAGCCCGGAAGTTCGCCGGAGCCTGGGCGTCGGCGAGCCTGCGGAGCGGCACCACACCCTCCGGCTCGGCGACGATGCGCTCCCGGACCAGCGCGGGGAGGCCGGCGCCGGCCGGCACGGCCAGCGAACCGCCGATGTCCTCCAGCAGGGCGGCCAGCTCGCGGTCGGTGGGCGTCCAGGTCTCAGGCACCGGCCACCTCCTGCTCGGCGGCCAGCTGGCGTCGCAGCCGGGCCATGGCGCGCGACAGCCGGGACTTCACCGTGCCGGGCCGGCACCCGAGGGCGGCCGCCGTCTCGGCCTCGGAGAGCCCGGCCAGGTAGCGGCAGGCCACCACCATCCGGTCCCGCTCGTCGAGGGCGGCCACCGCCCGCAGCACGGCCTCCCGGCGCTGGTGGTGGAGGGCGCCGTCCTCGGCCGACGGGCTCGCCGGGGCGGAGGTGCCCGGGGGCGCCGCCCGCACGGCCAGGTCGGCCC
>JBOGHQ010000086.1:0-3235 GCA_050744785.1 Acidimicrobiales bacterium
TACCTCAAGGACGACGCGGCCAAGGCCCGCTTCCTGGAGGAGCGGCCCAACCACCGCAAGGAGTTCCAGCGGCTCAAGGGCCTCGGCGAGATGGACCACGAGGAGCTGCGCATCACCACGATGGACCCGGCCCGCCGCACGCTGCTCCAGGTCAACGTCGAGCAGGCCGCGCTGGCGGACGAGGTGCTGTCCATCCTCATGGGCGAGGACGTGGAAATGCGCAAGCACTTCATCCAGACCAACGCCAACGACGTCCGCTTCATCGACATCTGAGACTCCATGCCTGACGACGAGAACCTGACTCCCCCCGACGACGACAACGGCGTCGAGCGCGGCCGCCTGGCCGTCGAGCCCATCGAGATCCAGGAGGAGATGGAGCGCTCCTTCCTGGACTACGCCATGACGGTCATCACCGCCCGGGCCCTGCCCGACGTGCGGGACGGCCTCAAGCCGGTCCAGCGCCGGATCCTGTGGGGCATGCACGACATCGGCGCCCGGCCGGACCGCAGCTGGATGAAGTGCGCCCGGGTGACCGGCGACGTGATGGGCCGCTACCACCCGCACGGTGACGGGGCCATCTACGACGCTCTGGTGCGCATGGCGCAGGACTTCACGCTGCGCCACCCGCTGGTGGCCGGACACGGCAACTTCGGTTCGCCCGACTTCGGGCCCGCCGCCTCCCGCTACACGGAATGCCGCCTGGCGCTGCTCTCCGGCGACGTGATGCTGGCCGACATCGACGAGGAGACCGTCGACTTCATCGACAACTACTCGGGCGAGTTCCAGCAGCCCGTGGTGCTGCCGGCCCGCTTCCCCAACCTGCTCGTCAACGGCAGCCAGGGGATCGCGGTGGGCATGGCCACCAACATCCCGCCCCACAACCTGGGCGAGGTGATCGACGCCACCATCCACCTCATCGACAACCCCCAGGCCACGCCCGACGACCTGATGGCCTTCGTGAAGGGGCCCGACTTCCCCACCGGCGGCTTCATCCTCGGCCGGGCCGGCATCCTGGAGGCGTACCGCACGGGGCGGGGGAGCATCCGCATGCGGGCCCGGGCCGAGATCCAGGAGACCAAGTCCGGCACCAGCATCGTGGTCACCGAGCTGCCCTACCAGGGCAGCGCGGCGGCGCTGGAGCAGCGGGTGGCTGAGCTGGTGAACTCCCGTGAGCTGGAGGGCATCCGCGACATCCAGAACCTCTCCGCCGGCCTGGACACCAAGATCGTGTTCCCGCTCAAGCGCGACGCCAACGCCAACGTCGTGCTGAACAACCTCTACAAGCACACCCCGCTGCAGACGAGCTTCGGCGTGAACATGGTGGCCCTGATCGACGGGGTGCCCCGCACCCTCAACCTGGCCCAGCTGCTCGTCGCCTTCGTCGAGCACCAGGTCGACGTCATCACCCGCCGCTCCCGCTTCCGGCTGCGCAAGGCCGAGGACCGGGCCCACATCGTCGAGGGCCTGATCAAGGCCCTGGACATGATCGACGCCATCATCGCTTTGATCCGGGGATCGGAGAACACCGGCGCGGCCCGGGAGGGCCTGATGGCCGAGCCCTTCTCCTTCAGCGAGGTGCAGGCCAACCACATCCTCGACATGGCGCTCCGACGGCTCACCCGCCTGGGCCGGGCCGAGCTCGAGGCCGAGATGGCCGAGCTGCGGGCCACCATCGCCGAGCTGCGGGCCATCCTCGACGACCCGGTCAAGCTACGGGGCGTCATCAAGGACGAGCTGGGCGAGGTGCGGACCAGGTTCGCCACCTCCCGCCGGGCCGAGATCACCTACGACCCCGGTGACATCGGCGTCGAGGACCTCATCGACGACGAGCCGCTTGTGGTCACCATGACCAGGGCCGGCTACGTCAAGACGGTGCAGGCCGGCGCCTTCCGGACCCAGGGCCGGGGCGGCCGGGGCATCCAGGGCACCCGCCTCAAGGAGGAGGACCTGGTCAGCACCGTCATCCACACCACCGCCCACGCCTACCTGCTGTTCTTCTCCAACCAGGGCAAGGTGTACCGGATCAAGGCCCACGAGGTGCCGATGAAGGAGCGCACCGCCCGGGGCACGGCCATCGTGAACCTGCTCCCGCTGGCGAACGACGAGCACATCCAGGCCATCATCGACACCCGCGAGTTCGGCGACGACGAGTTCCTGGTGTTCGCCACCAGGCTGGGCCAGGTCAAGAAGACCACCTTCTCGGAGTACGACAAGTCCCGCCGGGACGGCTTCATCGCGATCAACCTGAAGGACGGGGACGAGCTGGTCCGGGTCATCCGCACCGGCGGCGAGAACGACGTGTTCATGGTCTCCCGCCACGGCCAGACCATCCGCTTCTCCGAGACCGAGGTCCGGCCCACGGGCCGGGCCGCCCAGGGCGTGATCGGGATGCGCCTCCGTGAGGGCGACGAGGTCGTGTCCTGCGACGTGTTCCGCGACGACGTCGCCATCCTTCTCATCACCGACGCCGGCTTCGGGAAGCGCACCCAGCTCGACAAGTTTCCCCGCAAGGGCCGGGGCACCATGGGCGTGAAGGGCATCAAGCTCACCGCCCGGCGGGGCTACGTCGTGGCCGCCTTCATGGTGGGGTTGGAGGACGAGATCATGCTTGTCTCCTCCACCGGTGTCACGGTCCGCCTGCCGGTCCGGGGCATCCCCTCCCAGGGCCGGGACGCCACCGGCGTGCGGGTGATGAACCTCGACGCCGGCGCCTCGGTGGCCTCGGCCGCCCCCATCCTGGCCGCCGACGAGAACGGGCCCAACGGCAAGTAGCCCATCGGGCCACCGCTTCCCCCGGACAACAACCAGGCCCAGCCACGAACTGGTCCCGAAATCGGTACCGAAGCGGTCTCGCTTCCGGGACCAGAACGGGGTTGGGGCAGTGCGACAACCTACGGAGGTGTTGCGATGGCACGGCACGAGCGCGGGCAGGTGCTGCCCCTGCTGACGGTGGTGATCGTGATGGCGGGGTTGGTCTGCCTGGCGGCCGGCAGGCTGGGTGGGGCGGCGGTGGCCCGCGCCCAAGCCGTCACTGCCGCCGATGCCGCCGCCCTGGCCGGTGCCGCCGCAGGCGAGGGCGACGCCCGGCGGGCCGCCGCCGCCAACGGAGGCCGGCTGACGGGCTACCAGGCCGCGGGCAACGACGCCCGGGTGGAGGTGGAGCTGGGGCCGGCCCAGGCCGCGGCCCGGGCCCGGCGCAGCGGGGGTGGCCCCGACAACGGGCTGGCCCCGGCCC
>JBOGHQ010000087.1:0-2846 GCA_050744785.1 Acidimicrobiales bacterium
CGACCGCCGGGCTCCAGATCGAACCGCTCGATCCTGGCGCTCATCCCGTCAGGAGGAAGCCATGCCGCCAGGGCCTCGGGATCGACGAAGGCGGCATAGACCCGGTCCGGTGGGGCGGCGATCACCCTCGACGCCCTATCGGTGCGAGGCATTGTTGGTAGTCAGGGCGCGGTGCTCGCACAGTGAGCCCGGTTCCCCATCCCCCTCTCAATCCGTACGAGCGGTTTTCCCGCAGTAACCAGTCAGGTGCCGCCGGCGAGTCGCGGCGGTACCACGGCCCGGTGGTGAAGAGCTGGTGGAGGGCGTCCAGTCGATTGTGGCCGAGGGCGACGGTCTGGATGTAGCTGCGGATGGTGGCAAACGCCGTCGCCCCGTCCCCGCTGCGGAAGGTCCCGCTGATATCGAGGAGGCGCAGCCCCTGGTCATGGTCGTGGCGCAAACGGGTGGCCAGGTTGAACGCGGCACGCTGGTGAGCGTCCCAGCCGCCTTGGTGGCGCCGACGCGGGAGCGGCCCGGGGGGCAAGAGGGCGAAGGCGTCGGTGTCGTGGCCGCAGGCACAGCGGCGGCGCTCGGCCACGTGGTCCATGACCCGCACCCGGGTCTCGGGGATCTCCAGCACCTGGCGGCGCACCTCACCGATCACCTCGGCACCGCCCAGGTCGCTCCCACAGGGCCCGCTGCACACCGGGGCGTGGTTGATCGTCTCGTCGGGGGTGCGTCGGGCCAGGTTGGCACCGGGCGCGCCGGGCTGCTTGCCCTGGTTCCTGCCTGCCCCCGGGATGCCTTTCGCCGCTCGGCCCTGGACTGGCGGGGCTTGACCGGATCACCCGACGGGGCTCGGGGCTACCCGCCTCGGCGGCGACGGCCTCAACCTCTCGGACCTGCTGAGCCTCATCCGACGCCCGGCGTGGCACGCAGACGCCTTGTGTAAGGAGTACCCCGGCGTCTCGTGGTTCCCCGAGGGCAAGGGCTCCTCGCCCGGGCCGGCCAAGGCCATCTGTGCGAGGTGCGTGGCCGTCGAGTGCAGGCGGGCCGGCATCGAGGGGGATGAGTCCGGTGTATGGGGAGGGCTCGGGACGAGGGAACGGAAGGCGTCGATGCTGGGCGCGGCAGGCCAAGTGGCCGTTTGACCTATTGCGGTCCCTAGTGCCGCCGGTCATCTTTCAGGAGGCGGGTCACACTTGGGGGTAGGGAATGCCGTTCACGTTCCGGCGGTCCAAGAAGCTGGGGCCGCTGCGGCTCACCGTCGGGAAGCGAGGCCTGAGCGCCAGCACCGGAGTTGGCCCGCTGCGCCGTGGGTGGTCCTCCGCCGGCAGGCGCTCCTGGTCGCTTCGACTGCCGTTCGGGCTCGGCTGGCGGAAGTCGAGCACCCGGTGAAGCGGGGCCTGCTCCTCGCCGTGTTGCTGCTCGTCGCTGCCTGCGGCGAGGAGGGCGACGACGTGGCCACCTCGCAGACCACGGCCGACGTGGCCGAGTCGCTTCCACGCGCGACGGCGCCCGAGACAACGGCACCGACCACCGTGGAAACGACCACCACGGCAGCTCCGACGACCACCACGACCGTGGCGACCACTACCACGACTCGGCCACCGACCACGACAACGACTCGGGCGCCGACGACCACGACGACCGCAGCACCGGCCCAAGCCGTGGCTCAGGCGCCGCCCCCGGGAGGGTGCCATCCCTCCTACGAGGGCGCCTGCCTGCCGCCCGATGCCTCCGACGTTGACTGCGCCGGGGGAAGCGGGAACGGCCCCGTCTACACCGGCCGCGTCTCCGTGGTCGGCCCGGACGTGTTCGACCTCGACCGCGACGGCGACGGCGTGGGCTGCGAAGACTGACAGCTCGAAGGGACCGTCATCCGGGGCTAGGCCCCCATTAGCCCTCGATTCCGACGATTCGCGCCTTGCACCCCGATCTATTGCCGGCACTAGGGTTGGCCGTCGCGGTGCGACCGTTCGTCGTGCCGCCATAGGCAGACATGGACGGCACCTTCAACCCGATCAGGCGGGACGGGCCCACGGCGGGCTCCTCGCCGCCGGCTCGGCTCGTTGCCGCGCCGTCGCCGGCTGCGCGCGGGCCGCCGCCCTAGATCGATCAGCGAGGCAACCGGAGGGAGGTGGGGCCGCAAGGAAGACCTTACGACGACGTCTCACCGAAAGGAGACTCTGTGAGCCAACGAGGAAAGCGGAAGATCCTCCTGCTGCCGTTCACGGCTGCCGCGGGTGTCCTCATCTTCGCCTCTGCCGCCTTCGCATGCTCGATCTTCGTCGGCGTGTACGAGGTGCAGGGCAATGCCTCCGACCAGTCGGTCAGGGGCATCGGAAAGAGCTGGAACGGGTGCCAGCCCGGGACCTGCATGAAGAACCGCATCGAAGGGCAGACGGCGGTCAGTTCGGACTCGACCGCCTCGATCACCGTGCAGGCGTACCCCGAAGAGGGCATCTCGCAGAACCGCCTGCCCGACGGCGAGTACTACGTGACCTGGCTGAACGGCGACACCTACCGGTCGCACAACAACTGGTCGCAGGACTGCATGTTCCTCGAGGGCAACCTGGACATCACCGTGCTGGCCCACGTCAACGTGGTCGGTGGGATGCTCCCGCCCACGACGTTCCCCCTGCCCGACGACGAGTTGACCCCGACCTCAGCGACCGGGATCGACTTCCGCAAGGGCGAGTCCAGCTCGTGCATCGCCAGCTCTGCCGACAACCCCAATGACACGTGGGGCGGCGGCCAGTGGGGCAACTCGGTCCCGATCACCGTCCTGTAGCAGAACGCCGCGGAATGGTCGAGGCCATCCCGGCGACGCAGGCACCCGGGGCCGCTCCACGCCGGAGCGGCCC
>JBOGHQ010000088.1:0-3805 GCA_050744785.1 Acidimicrobiales bacterium
GGGCACGGGCCGCCCGCAGGTCGCCGGCCAGGGCCTCGGCACGCCGCTGGTCGGCGGCCACCCCGGCCACCGCGCGGCGGTACCCGGCCATCACTTCCCGCTCCTTTGCGGCCACGACGTCCAGGTAGGCCCGGGGAGCGGCCAGCGCCGCGGCCGGGGAGGCGGTGCCGTGCATGTACACCGTCACGGCCCGGGCCCGAACCCGGTCGCGCGCCGTGGCCAGCCGGGTCGCGGTCCGGGACCGCTCCCACTGGGCGGCCACCACCCCGGCCTCGGCCTTCTCCAAGGCGTCGGTGAGGGCGGCCGCCTCCAGCAGGAGGGCGGTGCGCCGCCCCCGCCAGTCCTTGGCCCCGCCCGCCGACGCCGTCGTCGCTCCCGCCATCGACCCGACCACCGCGGCCAGCGCCAGCAGGAGTGCGGTGGCGCGCCGCAGCCAGCGGCGCCGTCCCGGGTCGCCGCCCACTGCCTCGGGCCGTGCCGGCTGCAGCCGCCCCATCGCTAGTCTTCGTCGGGCGCAGCGGTGGCGGCCTTGAGCGCAGGCCACGGCACGGAGGTGTGCGATGCGGGTCGGAATGCTGACGGGCGGAGGCGATTGCCCGGGTCTCAACGCCGTCATCCGGGCCGTGGTGCGCAAGGGCCAGCGGGAGCACGGCGACGAGATCCTCGGCTTCCTCGACGGCTGGCGTGGCGTGATCGAGGGGGACACCACGCCCCTCGATGTGGCGCGGTGCCGGGGCATCCTGCCGCGCGGCGGCACGATCCTGGGTTCCTCCCGCACCAACCCCTACAAGGTCGAGGGAGGCCTCGAGCGGGCCCTGGCCACCATCGAAGCCACATCCCTCGACGCCCTGATCGCCATCGGGGGGGAGGACACCCTCGGCGTGGCGGCCAAGCTGTTCGGCGAGGGCGTGCCCGTGGTGGGCGTGCCCAAGACCATCGACAACGACCTGTCGGCCACGGAGCTCACCTTCGGCTTCCACACCGCGGTCCAGATCTGCACCGACGCCATCGACCGCCTCCACACCACGGCCGAGTCGCACGACCGGGTCATGGTGGTGGAGGTGATGGGCCGCCACGCCGGGTGGATCGCCTACTACGCCGGCGTGGCGGGTGGGGCGGCCGAGATCCTCGTGCCCGAGGTCCCCTTCGACGTGACCGAGATCGCCGACCGCATCAAGCGGCGCCACGAGGAGGGGCGGTACGCCACCATCGTGGTGGTCGCCGAGGGCGCCACGCCGAAGGAGGGCACCATGGCCCTCCAGTCCCAGGAAGTCGACCAGTTCGGCCACGTCCGCCTGGGCGGGGTGGGCCAGGACGTGGCCGAGGCCATCGAGGAGCGCACCGGGTTCGAGACCCGGGTCACCAGCCTGGGCCACGTCCAGCGGGGCGGCACGCCCACCGCCTTCGACCGCATCCTCGCCACCCGCTTCGGCATCGCCGCCATCGAGGCCGTCCACGACGGCGCCTTCGGCCAGATGGTGGCCCTCCAGGCCGACCACATCGTCCGCGTCGGCTTGGACGAGGCCGTGAAGGAGTTGAAGACCCTCGACCACGAGGACTTCCGCCGGGTGGTGGGCCCCTTCTCGATCTAGTGCCTCGACCTCATTGGTTCGCTTCGCTCACTCCATTCGGTCGAAGTGATCGAGCCCCGGCGGGCGAGCGGAGCTCGGGCCGCCTCCGCCCTGTCGGTCTCGGCGGTCCGCAGCCGTGGAGGCCGGCTGCGGCGGCACGAGCGGCCACGGACCGCGGCTCGGTCAGACGGGCAACGTTTGTGGCCACTGCATTAGCCGGCGGCCAGCAGGTCCACCAGGGCGGGGTGGAGCTGGGGAGGCGCCACCACCGCCGTCCCGTCGTCGAGCACCTGCACCACCGCCCCGGCCTCGGACGCCACCAGCATCCCGGCCGCCCAGTCCCAGGGCTGGAGGCCCCGCTCGAAGTAGGCGTCCAGCCGACCGGCCGCCACCCAGCACAGGTCGAGGCTGGCGGCGCCGCCCCGGCGCAGGTCGCGCACCCGGGGAAGGACGTGGGCGACCACTGATCCCTGGCGGGCCCGCACCGCGGGGTCGTAGCCGAAGCCGGTGCCCACCAGCGACACGGCCAGCTCGGCCGCCCCCTCGATCCGCAGCCGGCCCTCGTTGCACCATGCGCCCGCGCCCTTCGCGGCTCGGAAGACCTCGTCGTGCACGCCGTCGTGCACCACCCCGGCCACCACCTCACCGTCGACCTCGGCGGCGATGGACACGGCCCAGGCCGGGAACCCGTACAGGTAGTTGGTGGTGCCGTCCAGCGGGTCGACGATCCACCGCACGCCGGAGGTGCCGGGGCCGCAGAGGCCGGCCTCCTCGCCCAGGATGGCGTCGTCGGGCCGAGCCGCCAGCAGCGTCCGGGTGACGAGTTCTTCACTGGCCCGGTCCAGCTCGGACACCATGTCCGTGCGGCTGGTCTTGGTGGTCACCCACCGGGGCGCGGCGGCCTGGCCCTCCCGCAGCAGCGCCGCCGCGGCATCCGCGGCATCACAGGCGAGGGTCAGGAGATCGTCGGCGTCGGCACCCATCCGGGGCACGCTACGGCACGGCGCCAGGTCCACCCGGGCCCCGTGGTGCCGTAGCCTGCGCCGGTGGCCGACGGCTTGGTGGACCTGCGGTCGGACACCGTGACCCGGCCCACCCCGGAGATGCGCCGGGCCATGGCCGAGGCCGAGGTGGGCGACGATGTCTACGGTGAGGACCCCACCGTAAACCGCCTCCAGGAGGCCTACGCCGAGCGGGTGGGGAAGCCAGCCGCCCTGTTCGTGCCCAGCGGCGTGATGGCCAACCAGCTGGCCCTGCGGCTGCTGGCCCGGCCCGGCACCACCGTGGTGGCCGGCGCCCGCCAGCACGTGGTGATCTACGAGGCGGGCGCCGCGGGCCGCAACGCCGGCGTGCAGTTCACCACCGTGGCCGACGACGACGGGACCCTTGATCCCGCCGCCGTGGCCTGGGCCCGGGAGGCGGCCGAGCACCACCACCCCCGGCCCGGCCTGGTGTGCGTGGAGAACACCCACATGCCGGCCGACGGCGCCGCCTGGTCCCTCGCCGCCCTGCGGGCGGTACGGGAGGCGGCCGGGCCGCTGCCGGTGCACATGGACGGGGCGCGCCTCTTCAACGCCGAAGTGGCCACCGGCGTGGCCGCCGCCGACTTCGCGGCCGAGGCCACCACCGTGATGTCGTGCCTCTCCAAGGGGCTGTGCGCCCCGGTGGGGTCGGTGCTGGCCGGGCCGGCCGGGGTCATCGACGAGGCCCGCCTGGAGCGCCAGCGCCTGGGCGGCGGCATGCGCCAGGCTGGGGTGCTGGCCGCGGCCGGCCTGGTGGCCCTCCGCACCATGGTGGAGCGCCTGGTCGACGACCACGCCCGGGCCCGCCGGCTGGCCGAGGCGGTGGCCGAGCGGTGGCCCGAGGCCGGCTGCGACCCGGCCCGCATCCGCACCAACATCGTCACCTGGCGCCATCGCGCGCCCCAGGCGCTGCTGGCCCACCTTGCCGCCGAGGGCGTCCTGGCCGGCACCATCGCCCCCGGCGTGGTGCGGCTGGTCACCCATCACGACGTCGACGACGAGGGCGTGGCCCGGGCCGCCAAGGCCCTGGTCGCGGCGCCCTGACGCCTCCGTGGCGACCGGCCCCACCGACGAGGCGCCCACCTGCGCGATGGCCGTCTACGCCCACCCCGACGACCCCGAGGTGTCCTGCGGCGGCACCCTGGCCCGCTGGGCGGCGGCCGGCACCGAGGTCCACGTGGTGATCTGCGCGGCGGGGGACAAGGGCACCAC
>JBOGHQ010000089.1:0-3301 GCA_050744785.1 Acidimicrobiales bacterium
CGCCCAGCCTGAGCGACGCGGCCGACCCGGCGAAGCGGGCGTCGCCGAAGGCGAACACCCCGCCGTCGGCCGCCGCCAGCCAGTAGCCCCGGCCACTGGCGGTGGGTGCGATCCCCACCACGGGGGCGTTGAGCCGGGCCCGTCCCATGGAGCCGCGGTACACGGCGTCGCCGAAGGCGAACACGCCGCCGTCCTCGGCCGCCAGCCAGTACCCCTTGCCGGACGGCGTGGGCGCCATGCCCACGATGGGCTTGTTGAGGGTCAGGGCCCCGAGGGAGCCGTAGAATTGGGCCCCGCCGAAGGCGAACACCCCGCCGTCTGCCGCCGCCAACCAGTGGCCCCGGCCGCCGGCCGGCGCCGGCTTGTCGAGGATCCACAGCCCCGAGTTCATGTCGGAGATCACGACCTTGCCCGCCGTCAGGGCCACCCCGCCCACGTAGGCCTTGGCCGGCACGGTGCCGGTGGGGTCGGGCGTGTCGGGCGGCACGAAGGAGGCGATCTCGATGGGGACGCCGCCCGAGCGCAGGTCGAGCACCCGCAGGCCATCGGAGTTCCACGCCGCGTAGGCCCGCTCGTCCTCCACCACGGCGTGGTGGATCGAGTAGATGCCCCGGTGGTCGGGGGGCGGGAAGATCTGGGCGTTGGCGGTGCGGTACTCGGCGATCTGCTCCGGCCCTCCGGGGGCGGACAGGTCCAGCACCCGCAGCCCGCCCCACTCGCCCGGCAGGTCGATGATCGACCCGGTGACGGGCCGGCCGCCGGTGCAGACCCCTCCCACCGGGGTGGGGCACATGACGGCCCGCAGGGCCTCTGAGTCGGGCCGCTTGGGGTTGATGGAGGGGATGGTGAGATCGCCGGTGAGGGCGCCCACCTCATCGGTGGGCTCCCGCGGCGTGCCCAGGGCCGGGAAGCCGGCCGACGACTCCGGCGGTGGGGCGGCGGTGCGCGCCACCACCACGCCGAGGGCGCCGGCGTCCTGAGCCCGGCGGATGCGGCTGCCGCCGCTGCAGAAGGTGCTGGGGAGGCTGGCGGCCGGCACGACCTGCTGGCCGGGGTCGACGAAGGCGATCTTGCCGCGGGGGTCCGAGAAGTACGGGTCGGCGGCCACCGGGTTGCCGGCGGCGTCGATGCGGTTGGCGCAGCCCCGGCCCACGTAGGCCAACTCCCCCGGCACCTGGCCGCCCGGCTTCCGGTGGGCCTGGGCCTGGAACTTGAGGTCCATGGTGACGGCCAGGTCGGCGCAGCCGATCTTCATTCCGGCGATGTCAGCCGGGGAGTCGACCCGGAAGGCGTTGGTGGCCCACCACCAGTCCTCGTCGGCCAGGAGGGCCAGGCTCTTCCCGCCGATCTCGGCCGGCGCCACGTAGGCGCCCCCGCCCTCCACCTCCCAGTTGGGCGGGTAGGTCCACTGCCCCACCATCTTCGGCCTGGCCAGGTCCAAGACGTCGAAGACGTACAACCCGCCGTCCAGGTAGGGGAGCAGGACGCGGGTGCCGTCGTTGCTGAAACGGGCCGACCGGGCGCCGGACCGGGCGTAGCAGCCGTTGCCGGAGGTCTGGGACGGTCCCTCGCCGGGCGGCGGCCACGAGCCCACCTGCACCGGCTTGGTGGGGTCGGACACGTCCACCAGCCGCATGTCGCCCGAGGTGGCGTTGCGGGCCACGCCCTGGGCGGTGGTGGACAGCGACAGGACCCGGCCGTCGCGGATGCGCTGGAGCTGCACCGAGTACTGGTCCTTGGCGCAGGCGGACTCGCTGCCGGCGGGCGGCGCCCCGCAGGCAGGGGCCAGCGGGTCGAAGTCGTCGGAGTCGGCCATGTACCGGCTGAGGAAGCGGGGCGAGGCGGGGTCGCTGACGTCGTAGTACGTGACGCCGCGGTGGGCGAACGACCCCGGCTGGGAGATGCCCCGTTCGAAGTAGCTCTTGCGGTCGTAGCGGCAGGTGGCGAAGGCGATGGCGACCAGGTCGCCGGTGAAGGCCGGCGTGCTGACGTGCATGGCGTCGACGTCCCTAGCCGCCTGGCCCTCCGGCACCGGGATGGTGGCGGTCACCCTTGGGTTGGCCGGGTCGGAGATGTCCACCACGTTGACGGGGACCGTGACGCAGGGCGGCGCGACGTTGAGGGCGGCCGTCTTGTTGGTGGCCAGCATCATGATGTTCATGGGGACATAGCCGGCCGCCACCACCGCGGTGGAGCCCA
The DNA here is from genome assembly GCA_050744785.1 of Acidimicrobiales bacterium. Lineage (GTDB taxonomy): Bacteria > Actinomycetota > Acidimicrobiia > Acidimicrobiales > JBOGHQ01. Next base: position 2,200 of record JBOGHQ010000089.1, read on the forward strand.
CGACGGCAACCTCGCCGTTCAGCCCCCGGCCTCCGAGGTCGGTGTGGCCCACCACGTTGATGCCCGTGGCGGTTGCCTCGAAGGCGGCGGCCCGCACCTGAGCCGGGTCGGAGGCGGCCGGTGCCGGCGCAGGCAGGGTCGCGGCCGAGGCCATGGCCGTCACCACCGCGGCCACAACGGCGCTCCGCCGGCGCCTCCGGCGCCGTGCCCCCATGGTCCCGACGACTGTTCCCCCGCGCTCCGCTGCGGACATCGAAGGTCTCCTCCCCCAGCTCCGGCCACGCACGGCCGGCACCGACTTCGGGGGGAACGTACTCCTTGCGTGCGCTGAGGGAAAGGGTCCTTCCAGAACCGTGCAAATAGCTGGGCCCCTACCTCGGGTGGCCCTTGATTAGTGGTGGCGGCGACTGTCATACTTTGTCCTGGTGCGCCATAGGTGCCTCCCGGCGGCTCGGAGGCCTCGGTTCGGCTTGCAACGGGCAACCTGACGGAAGGGGACAGGGACAGATGGAAGCGAGACAGGGACGGGCAGCTGTCGCCGGGAAGACGGGTCTCCTCGCCGCTGCGGGGGTGTGCATGGTGCTGGCGCTGGTGGGTGCGGCCGCTTGGGCCTGCACGCCGCAGGCCAACCTGCGGTCCACGCCCACCAGCGGCCCGATCGGTACCAAGATCACCGTCACCGGCTCCTCGTTCGACCCGGCCGGCGGCCAGGTGCGGGTCTACTGGGGCGGCGCCAGCGGGACGCAGGTGGCCACCGCCACCGTGGGTTCCAACCGCGGCTTCACCGCCAGCTTCAACGTTCCCGACGTGGCGGGCGGAACGCACATCATCGCCGCCACCCAGTACACCAACGGCCAGCCCATCGCCGGCAGCCCGGTGAACATGACCTTCAAGGTCGAGGGGTCCCCGCCCGTCGTGGCGGCCACCAACCTCCAGGCCGAGCCCGAGCAGGGCAGCGTCCTCGAGCCGGTGGGCGAGCCCGCCATCGCCACGCCGACGGCCGGCGCCCCGGTCGCGCTGGCCACGCCCACCCCGGCCCCGGCGCCTCGGGTCCGGGTGGCGCCGGCCCAGCCCACCACTCGGGCCGTCGCCCCGGTCGTGG
>JBOGHQ010000090.1:0-12606 GCA_050744785.1 Acidimicrobiales bacterium
GCGTACCGGTGCCGGAGGGCCTGGCCGTCGAGAAGGCGGTGGAAGGTGCCGACGCCCCCGGCCCGGAGGACGTCGAGGGCGTGGCGCTGGCCGCCGAGGAGCCGGCTGCTGGCGGCACCGGGGACGAGGTGGTGGTCTAGGTGCGCGTGGTCCTCCGCTCCGACGTCGACGGCGTGGGCAAGAAGGGCGACGTCCTCGACGTTGCCGACGGCTTCGCCCGCAACTTCCTGGTTCCCAAGGGGCGGGCCATCCCCGCCACGCCCGGCGTCAAGGCCCAGGCCGGCGCCATGCGGCGCTCCCGCGACCTCAAGGACGCCCGCGACCGGGAGGGGGCTGAGGCCGTGGCCCGCAAGCTGGTCCCGCTCGTGGTCCGCATCCCGGCCCGGGCGGGGCGGGAGGGGCGGCTGTTCGGTTCCGTCACCGCCGCCGACGTGGCCGAGGCGGTGACGTCCCTGTCCGGCTTGGAGCTGGACCGGCGGAAGCTGCACATCGAGCAGCCGATCCGGACGCTGGGGTCGCACGAGGTCCCCGTCAAGCTGCACGCCGACGTGGAGTTCCGGCTCAACGTGGAGGTCGTGGCCGAACGCTGACCGGGGCCCGGCCGGCGAGGCCGTCACACCCTTCCCGTAGACTTCGAACTGACGTTCGAGCTCAGGTGACGGGAGGGTTCATCCCCGGTGAATCCACAGCAAACGACCCCTAGCGTTCAACAGGGCCGTCCGAGTTGGATGCAGTGATGGTCCGGTCGATCGACGACGTCCGCCGCAGCCACGCCCGCGAGCCGCGGGGCCGGACCGTCCCCCACGACCTCCATGCCGAGGAGTCCTTGCTGGGCGCCATGCTGCTGGCCCGGGACGCCATCGCCGAGGCGGTCCAGGTCTGCAGTCCGGACGACTTCTACAAGCCCGCCCACGGCCACCTGTTCGAGGCCATCACCTCGCTGTACGCCAGGGGGGAGCCGGCCGACCCCATCACCGTCGCCGACGAGCTGCGCCGGGCCAACCTGCTGGACACGGTGGGCGGCCCGTCGGTGTTCGTGTCCCTCCAGGCCAACACGCCGGCCATCGGCAACGCCCCCCGCTACGCCCGCATCGTCGAGGAGCATGCCCTGCTGCGCCGGCTCATCGGCGTGGGGTCGGAGATCGCCGAGCTGGGCTACGAGGTCCCCGAGGACGTCAGCGCCGCCGTCGACAAGGCCGAGAACCTGGTGTTCCAGGTCGGTCAGCGCCGCGTCGCCGACACCATGTCGCCCATCCGGGAGCTGCTGGAGCAGAGCCTCGACCACCTGGAGGCCCTCTACGAGCGGGGCGAGTCCATCACCGGCGTGCCCACCGGCTACACCGACCTGGACGAGCGGCTGGCCGGCCTCCAGCCGTCCAACCTGATCATCGTCGGGGCCCGGCCCAGCATGGGCAAGACCAGCTTTGCCCTCGGCATCGTGGCCCACGCCGCCATGGACGCCACCACCCCGGTGCTCCTCTTCTCCCTGGAGATGAGCAACCAGGAGATCACCCAGCGGTTGCTGTGTGCCGAGGCCCGCGTCGACGCCACCCGCATGCGCAACGGCCGGCTGCTGGAGACCGACTGGCCCAAGATCAGCCACGCCATCGGCCGGCTGGGCGAGGCGCCCATCTACGTCGACGACAACCCCAACCTCACGATCATGGACATCCGGGCTAAGGCCCGCCGCCTCAAGAGCCGGGAGGGCTTGGGCCTGGTGGTGGTCGACTACCTCCAGCTCATGACCGGGAGGGCCGGCGCCGAGAACCGCCAGGTCGAGGTGTCCGAGGTCAGCCGGGGCCTCAAGATCCTGGCCCGGGAGCTCAAGGTCCCGGTCATCGCCCTCTCCCAGCTCTCCCGCAACCTCGAGTCCCGCGCCGACAAGCGCCCCATGCTGGCCGACCTGCGTGAGAGTGGTTCGCTCGAGCAGGATGCCGACGTGGTGATGTTCCTGTACCGCGACGAGGTGTACAACGCGGAGTCGTCGGACCGGGGGACGGCCGAGGTGATCGTGTCGAAGCACCGCAACGGTCCCACCGGCATCTGCCAGCTGGCCTTCCTCAGCCAGTACACCCGGTTCGCCAACATGGCCCGCATCTGACGCCGAACTGGTGCCGAAATCGGTACCGGTTCGGTACCGCTTTCGGGACCAGTTCGATGGAGGGCAGGGCGGGGCCGGGTGCGGCCGGCCGGCCGGGTTGCCGGTGCCGCCGCCGGGGAGGGTCCCGGCCCCGCCGCTGCCAGCGCCGTCTGGAGGGGCGCACCCGATGCATCGTCCCTCCCCGCCCCCGGCTTAAGAGGTGTTTCGAGTACCGGTAGCCTCGGGCCGTGTTCCTGGGCGAGGACCTTCTGGCGTACCTGGTCCTGGCCCTCGGGGGGGCCATGGTGGTGGGCAACGGTCTGGCCCTGGTGCGCCCGCCGGAGGCTCCTCGGGAGGGCGACCTGGGTCAGGCCCCGCCGGCCCGGAGCCTGGTGATGATCGCCATCGGGCTGGTGGCGGCGGTGTGGGCCCTGGCCTCGCTCGTCAGCGGGTGACCGAGCGCCCGCATCGAGGCGGGCGCCCCGCGGTTGTGGGAACTGGCCCAAGAGGTGATCGCCGCCGCCGAGGCAGCGGGCATCGTCACTGACCGGGGCCATCCGGACCAGCTCTGATGCGGCCCGCGCCGGCGCGGGGTGCCGGACCGCCGACGCCTCAGGTTGTCAGGTTGGCGTCAGCCGCCGCGCTGTAGCCCCTCGACGACCCGCTCGATGTCGGCCCGGGGGAAGCGCCGGTGCCCACCCAGGGTGAGAACGTGGGGCAGCTTGCCCTCGCTCGCCCAGCGGACCACGGTCTTTGTCGACACATGGAACAACTCGGCGACCTCGGCGACTCGTAGGTACTCGCGCTTCTCGGTCGCTCTTTGTTCTGCCGCAGCGTCCGCCATCGCCATATCAGCCTCCCCCGGCGCCATCCGGCGTCGTGAAATCGAGGGCGTGCCGGCTGGCACCAGGAGGTCGGCGATCACCCGAATCGTAACCCCACGTTTCCAAAGAAAACCCCAACATGAGTCTACCCATCCTCGGCGTCTTGGACTATTCGCGCTGCACAACATCACTGAGCGTGGCATTCGTTGCCACACGCGGGCCTCGCGACAGGCACAAGTGGCCACTCGCTGTGGTTTCAGAGGGGATCTCGTTCAGGCCTCCACGGGCCGGGCGGGTGCACCGGGCGCCGGTCGGCCCACTTGGCCGCCAGCGGTCCGGTCACTGCGGTGAGGAGGACGTAGGCCGCGGCCAGAGCTGTGAGGTCGTCGCCCGGCCCGATGGTCGAGCCCAGGCTGGCCACCACGATGGAGAACTCACCGCGGGCGATGAGGGCGGTGCCGGCCCGCAGGCCGCCCCGTCGCCCGACGCCCATCCGCCGGGCCGCCATCACCCCCGTGGCGACCTTGCCCCCCGCCGTGACCACGGCCAGGAGAGCGGCCGGCGCCAGCGCCCCGAGGAGCGACCCCGGATCGATCTGGAAGGAGAAGAAGAGGAAGAAGGTCGCCGCGAACAGGTCTCGCAGGGGCGAGACCAGGGCACCTGCCCGCGCCTGGACCGGCCCCGACAGGGCCAGGCCCACGAGGAAGGCGCCGATGGCGGCTGACACGTGCACCTCCTGGGCCAGGCCACCGACCAGCAGCGTGAGCCCGAACACAGCCAGGAGCAGGGACTCATCCGAACCCGATGCCAGCAGGGCGCTCAACCGGTGACCCCAGCGCATGGCCACCGTGAGGACGGCCGCCACCGCCACCACCGCCACTCCAACCGTGACGGCGGTGGACGCCGCGTCCTGCCCGGCCACCAGGGCGCCCACCACGGGGAGGTACACGGCCATGGCCAGGTCCTCGATGACGAGGAGGTTGAGCACAGCCGGCGTCTCCCGGTTGCCGAGCCATTCGAGGTCCGTCAGCACCTTGGAGACCACCCCGGAGGAGCTCACCCAGCAGATCCCGCCGAGGAGGACGGCGGCCGTCGGCCCCCAGCCGAGCAGAAGCCCGGCCAGGAACCCGGGCACGAAGTTGGCGGCGGCGTCGACCACGCCGGGCACCACGCCGGACCGCAGCCCGTGGCGCAACTCGTCGGCGGTGTACTCGAGCCCCAGGGTCAGCAGCAGCAGGAGCACCCCGATCTCGGCGGCCAGGGCGATGAAGTCGGCGCTGACGTCGAGCGGCACCAGTCCTCCCCGCCCCACCGCCAGGCCGGCCAGGAGGTAGAAGGGGATGGCCGTGATGCCCAGTCGCCCGGCCAGCCGGGCCAGCCCGGCCAGGACCAGGGCGACCGCACCCACCTCGATGAACACCAGGGCGGCGCCGCCCTCGGCGGCCGCCAGGAGCGTCACCCGCCGAGCACGTCCCGCAGCTGGCGCAGACCGTCAGCCGTCCCCACGGCCACGGCCACGTCCTCGGCCTCGAACCGGTGGTCCGGTCCGGGGCTGGCCACCGTGGTGCCGGCCCGCACCACCGCCACGATCGACACGCCGGTCCGGCTGCGGTACTGGCCCTCGCCGATGGTGGTGCCCACGGCCGACGAGCCGGCCGGGATGGTGATCCAGTCCAAGGCGAGGCCCTCGACCTGGACGACCGACGCCAGCCCCTCGCTGAGGTGGGCGGCGCCGAGGAGCTCGCCGAGGGTCCGGGTGTCATCCGGGCTGAGGTGGAGGACGGCGGTGCAGGTGTCGGGGTCGTCGCGGTCGTAGAGCACGATCTCCTGGCGCCCGCTGCGGTGACTGAGGACGCCCAGCCGCTCGCCCGACGAGGTGGTGAACTCGTGGCGCACCCCGATCCCGGGGAGGCGGATCTCGGTGACGTCGGGCACGGTGGCTCCTTCCTCCGCGGAGGCGGGCGGGGCACCACGCTACGGCGCAGCACGAGAGGAGTCGCCCCGCCCGACCCCGCTACGCTCGCCCGCTTGTGGCACACCGACCGGCCCGCCCTTGAACTTCGGGTTCCGGCGGTCGTCTGGCCGGCCGGACGACGAGCGGTGGACCCGCCTGGTGCGGGCGGTGGCGCTGTTGCTCGGGGTCCTGGCCGTCGGGACGGTGGGCTACCTGCTGCTCGGGCTGGGCCCCCTCGACGCCCTCTACCAGTCCGTGACCACGGTGACCACGGTGGGCTTCCGTGAGCTCGGCGAGCCGACGGCGTCGTTCCGGTGGTTCACCATCCTGCTCGTCCTGCTCGGCGTGGGCACCGTCCTGTATGCCCTGGGCGTGCTGCTGGAGGCCCTGGTGGAGGGCAGCATCTCGGAGGGCTTCGGGAGGAGACGCATGGAACGCCAGCTGGAGCAGGTGGCCGGCCACGTGGTGGTGTGCGGGTGGGGCCGGGTGGGGCAGGCCATCACCGCCGCCCTGGGCGGCAGCGACCGCAACACCGTCGTGGTGGTCGAGCGGGACCCCGAGACGGCGGCTGCCGTGACCGGGCTGGTGGTCGCCGGCGACGCCACCGACGGCGGCGTGCTGCGTCAGGCCGGCATCGACCGCTGCCGGGCCTTGGTGGTCGCCCTCCCCGAAGATGCCGACAACGTCTACGTCACACTGTCGGCCCGCCGTCTGCGCCCTGACCTGTTCATCGTGGCCCGCGCCCACGTCGAGGCGGCCGAGTCACTCCTGGAGCAGGCCGGCGCCGACCGGGTCGTCAACCCCCAGATGATCGGCGGCCACCGCATGGCCGCCCTCATCGACCAGCCCCACGTGGCCGACTTCCTGGACGTGGCCATGTCCGACGCCGGCCTCCAGTTCCGGCTGTCGGAACTGGTAGTGGCGGCCGGGTCGCCGGTGGCCGGCCGGTCGCTGCGCGACGCCCACCTGCGGGACGCCACCGGTGCCCTGGTCCTGGCCGTGCGGGGCCCCGAGGGCGCGTTCCGCACCAATCCCGACCCCAACGAGGTCATCCGGGGCGGCGAGGTCCTCATCGCCATCGGCACCGAGGCCCAGCTGGCCGCGCTCCGCGCCCTGGTGACCGGCCGAGCCTGACGCCGGCGGTACAAACCGCACGGGCCCGCCCACAGCCCCCCGAATCGCCCATCGTCGCAGGTCAGAGCAGGCATCCAACCCTGGACAACCTTCCCCACGAGGCGTTCACTCGATGTGAGAAGGAGGTCCCATGTCGATCCTCACCGGATCCGAGACGGCGCCGTCCGGATCGCCTGGCCGGCGGTCCGAGGGCGACACCCCCGTGCCGGTCGACCCCGGCCGTCACGCCACGACCTGGCTGTGGGAGCGCAGCGACGCCCCGAACCGGGACGCGGTGCGGCACTGGGTGGACGGCAGCTGGAAGGGGCTGACCCGCCCCGAGTTGGCGGAGCGCGTGCGGGCCGTGGCCGCCGGACTGGTGGCGGCCGGCGTCGGGGCCGGCGACCGCGTGGTGCTGATGGGTCGGACCAGCCTGGAGTGGACCGTGGCCGACCTGGCCGTGCTGGCCGCCGGCGCGGTCACCGTGCCGGTCTACGAGACGAGCACGGTCGAGCAGTGCCGGTTCATCCTCACCAGCTCGCAGGCCAGGATCGCCCTGGCCGACGGCGAGGTCTGCCGGGCCCGGCTGGAGGAGGCCTGGGGCGGCGCCGGACCGGTGCTGGCCCTGAACGGGCCCGGTCTGGACCAGCTGGCCGGCGGGGCCGCCGACGGCCACCGCGAGGAGGTGACCCGCCGCTTGGAGGCGGTGGACGGCGCCAGCCCGGCCACGATCATCTACACCTCCGGCACCACGGGAAGCCCCAAGGGATGCCTGCTGACCCACGCCAACATCGTGTGGACCTCGGCCCAGTGCCGGGCCCGTCTGTCCCAGGCTCTCGACGACACCGGCTCCATGCTGCTGTTCCTGCCCCTGGCCCACGTGTTCGCCCGCGTCGTCCAGTTCGTGTGCCTGGAGGCCGGGGTCCCGGTGGGCTACGCCCAGTCCCTGGCCCGGCTGAAGGACGACCTGGCCACCTTCCAGCCCACCCTGGTGCTGGCCGTGCCGGCCGTGCTCCAGCGGGTCTTCGACCGGGCCCGCAGCCACGCCAGCGGCCGGCTCAAGGCCGGCATCTTCGGCTTCGCGGTCCGCACCGCCGATGCCTGCTCCCGCCCATCGGCCGGCATCCGCCACCGGGTGCTGGACGCCCGGCGGCTGGTGGCCGACCGCCTCGTCTACGCCCGTGTCCGCCACGGGCTGGGCGGCCGGCTCCGCTACTGCGTCTCCGGCGGCGCCCCCCTGCCCGTCCCCCTCGCCCGGTTCTTCCAGGCCGCCGGCATCACCGTGCTGGAGGGCTACGGCCTCACCGAGACCAGCGCCCCGCTCAGCGTCAATGTCCCCGGCCAGCTGCGCCTTGGCACGGTGGGCCGGCCCCTGCCCGGTGTGGCCGTCCGGCTGGCCGACGACGGCGAGATCCTGGTGCGGGGCGGCAACGTGTTCGCCGGCTACCTGGACGACCGGGACGGGACGGCGGCGGCCCTCGCCGACGGATGGCTGCGAACCGGCGACCTGGGCAGCATCGACGACGACGGGTTCGTGACCGTCACCGGTCGCAAGAAGGACCTCATCGTCATGTCCACCGGCAAGAAGGTGGCGCCCGCGCCGCTGGAGGACCGCCTCCGGGCCCATCCGCTCGTGGCCGACGCCGTGGTGGTGGGGGAGGGCCGTCCCTACGTGGTGGCCCTCCTCGCCCTCGACCCGGAAGCCATGGAGGGCCGCACGCTCGAGGGCGCGAGCCTGAAGGCCGAGCTGCAGCGGGCCGTCGACGATGCGAACCGGGGGCTGTCCCGGCCCGAGTCCATCCGCGCCTTCGCCGTGCTGCCCCGGGCCCTCAGCCAGGAGGACGGCGAGCTGACGCCGACGCTGAAGGTGCGCCGTTCGGCCGTCGTCGAGCACTTCGGGGCCGCCATCGCGGCGGCCTACGAGCCAGGACCGCGTCTCTCCTGACCGCTCGTGGCGACATGTCAGCCCGGCCGCGCCTCCGAGGCGCACGCCCCCCGGGTCCCGTACCGTCTGGTCAGTGAGCGACCTGGCCCGGCTTCTCCAGCGGGCCGCCCTGGAGGCGGCCACCTACCGGGCCACGCTGGCCGACCGGCCCGTGGGCGTGCCGGCCGACAGGGACGCCCTGGCCCGCGCCCTTGGCGCCGGACGACCACTGGCCGACGCCCCGACCCCGGCGCCGGACGTGATCGACCAGCTGGTGGCGGCCACCGAGCCGGGGCTGGTGGCGACGGTCGGCCCGCGCTACTTCGGCTTCGTCATCGGTGGGTCGTTGGACGCGGCCACCGCCGCCGACATGCTGGCCACCGGGTGGGACCAGTGCGCCTTCAACGCCGTGTTGTCGCCCGTCGCGGCAGCCGTCGAGGAGGCGGCCGGCGGCTGGCTGAAAGACCTCCTCGGGGTCCCGCCCTCGGCATCGGTGGGCTTCGTCACCGGCGCCCAGGCGGCCAACACGGTGGGGCTGGCCGCGGCCCGCCACCGCGTCCTGGCCGACGCGGGCTGGGATGTCGAGGCCCGGGGCCTGCTGGGCGCGCCTCGGGTGCGGGTCGTGGCCGGGGAGGAGCGGCACGTCACCGTCGACCGGTCCCTGCGCCTCCTCGGCCTGGGCACCGACGTGGTCGAGATGGTGGCCACCGACGCCAACGGCGCCCTGGACGCCGCCGCCCTGGAGCAGGTGCTGGCGGCTGGGCCGGCCGGACCGATCATCGTGTGCCTCCAGGCCGGCAACGTGAACACCGGTGCCTGTGACCCACTGCGGCCTGCCTGCGAGGCCGCCCACCGCCACGGGGCCTGGGCCCACGTGGACGGCGCCTTCGGTCTGTGGGCCGCCGCCAACCCGGCCACCCGCCACCTGGTCGACGGCGTGGAGCTGGCCGACTCGTGGTGCTGCGACGGCCACAAGTGGCTGAACGTGCCGTACGACTCGGGCTACGTGTTCTGCGCCCACCCCGCCGACCACCTCGCGGCCGTTTCCGTCACGGCGGCCTACCTCACCGGGCCCGCCGGCGCCGCCGGCCTGTCCAACAACGTCCTCGAGTCCTCGCGGGGGGCCCGCGGCTTCGCCACGTGGGCCGCCCTCCGGGAACTGGGCCGGACGGGCGTCGCCGAGCTGGTGGACCGGTGCTGCCGGCTGGCCCGCCGCTTCGCAACCGGCCTGGAGGCGGGCGGCGCCCGGATCGTCAACGAAGTGGTACTGAACCAGGTGCTGGTGGACCTCGGTGACAGTGATCGCACGGACCGCATCATCAGCGGCGTCCAGCAGGACGGCACGTGCTGGATGGGCGGCACCACGTGGCAGGGCCGGCGCCTCATGCGGATCTCGGTGTCCAACTGGTCCACCACCGAGGCCGACGTGGACCGCTCAGTGGCCGCCGTGCTCCGGGTGGCAGACGGCGTCTGAGCCCACACCGCCCGCCGTCAGCGCCCCTCGGAGGGGACGCTCTCGGCGGGCTCGCCCGCCGCGTAGCGGGCCTCGACCTCGTAGTGGCGGTCCAGGTCGACCACGGGGCTGAACTGGTCGAACGACATGACCAGGTCCAGGTCGTCGCGGAGGGTGCCGCGCTCGTTGAGGCGGGCGTAGGCCAGCGTCATCTGGCGAGCCGCGGCCAGGAGGCCGGTCAGCGGCGACACGATGAGGTCGAACCCGAGGTCGTGCAGCTCCTCGGGCGTTCGCAACGGGGTACGGCCGCCTTCGATCATGTTGGCCACCCGCACGCAGCCCGGCGTGGCCTCGGCGATGGCCTCCATCTCCTCCTCCGATTCGGGGGCCTCCACGAACACCGCATCCACGCCCAGGTCGGCGGCCATCCGGGCCCGCTGGCAGGCCTCCTCCAGGCCCACTGCCGCCCGGGCATCGGTGCGGGCGGTCACGAAGATGTGCTGGCGGGTGTCCAGCGCGGCCCGGAGCTTGGCCAGCCATTCCCCGCGTGGCACCACCCGCTTGCCCGCCATGTGGCCACACTTCTTGGGCCACACCTGGTCCTCCAGGAAGATGCCCGCCCCGCCGGCCTCCTCGTACAGCTCCACGGTGCGGATGGTGTTGAGGGGGTTCCCGTAGCCGGTGTCGCCGTCCACGACCACTTGGGCCTCCGGGACCGTGCGGCACACCCGGCGGGCCACTTCGGCCATCTCACTCTGGGTCAGGTAGCCGAAGTCGGGCAGGCCCAGCAGGGTGGCCGACGTGCAGTAGCCGGACAGGAAGAGCGACTGGAAGCCGGCCGCCACCGCCAGGCGGGCCGACAGGGCGTCGAAGCAGCCGGCCAGGACGACGGTCTCACCGGCAGCCAGCCGGGCACGGAGGGCATCGCCATTCATGCCGGGAGGCTACGGCGGCGCACGCGCCCGGGCCCCGGTCGGGCCAGGACGCGGCAGTTCGGGACCAATGTCCCGTTCGGGGCCGACGGAGGGCCCTGGGGCGGGCGGGCCGCCGGCTCCGATCATGACGAGCATGGCAACCATCCTCGAACCCCCTCCGACCGGTGCCGCCCGCCGGCCATCCACTCCTCGGCCCGGGCCTGCTCCGGGCGGCGGTCCCGCCGGCGACCGGCGCAATCCAGACGGTCTCCTCGTCGTGGTCTACGTGCTCGCGGCGGTCGCTCTCGTGGCGAGCCTGGTGGCCGTGGGCCTCGGCCTCCGCGCCGTCGACGAGGCGGACGACCGCGCCGCCGGCGGGACCGTGACCGCCGCCCCCTCCTCGGTCACCGCCACGCTGACCGACACGGGCATCGCCCTCTCCGGCGTCGAGGTGGCGGCAGGCGGGGTCGTGGACGTCGTGAACGGCGGGACCGTCACCCACGACCTGGCCGTCGAGGGTGAGGACCTGGCCACCGAGATGCTGGAGGCGGGCGCCACCGGCCGGCTGGACCTGAGCGGCCTCGGCACGGGCACCTATGTGCTGTTCTGCGAGGTGGCCGGGCACCGGGCCCTCGGGATGGAGACCGAGCTGCGGGTGGTCGACCGGCCCGGCGCGACTGCCGCCGGCCACGCCAACCACCGGGCCATGACGGTCGAGGCGATGGACGAGGCCATGGCCGAGCGCACCAAGGCCTTCCCGGCCGAGACCGACGGCAAGGGCGCACAGCTCCTCGCCCCGACGGTCCTGGCCGACGGGACCAAGCAGTTCGAGGTCACGACCAGCGTCGTCCAGTGGGAGGTGGAGCCGGGCAAGCGGGTCGAGGCCTGGACCTACAACGGCACGATGCCGGGCCCGACCATCAGGGTCGGGCCGGGCGACAAGGTGCGGGTCGTGCTCCGCAACGAGCTGCCCGAGTCCACCGTCATCCACTTCCACGGCATCGACCTCCCCAACGGCATGGACGGCGTTCCGGACATCACCCAGCCGCCGGTGAAGCCAGGCCAGTCCTTCACCTACGAGTTCACGGCCCAGACCACGCCGGCCGTGGCCATGTACCACTCGCACCACAACGCCGCCACGCAAGTGCCCAACGGTCTCGCCGGTGCCCTGCTCGTTGGGACCGAGCCCGTCCCCGCCGGCGTGAAGGTGGCCCAGGAGCAGGTGATGATGCTCAATGACGCGGGGACCATCGGTTACAGCCTGAACGGCAAGTCGTTCCCTGCCACCGAGCCCATCGTCGCCGGCCGCGACGAATGGGTCATGGTGCACTATCTCAACGAGGGCGTCATGGCCCATCCCATGCACCTGCACGGCCAGGCCCAGACCGTCATCGCCAAGGACGGGTTCCCCTTGCCGCAGCCCTACAAGGGCGACACCATCATGGTGGGCCCGGGGGAGCGCTACACGGTGCTGGTGCAGGCCACCGCACCTGGCACCTGGGCGTGGCACTGCCACCTCCTCCCCCACGCCGAGCGGGCCGACGGGATGTTCGGCATGGTGACCGCCCTGGTCGTCAGCTGATCAGTCGAGCGACGGAGCCAGCACCCGGGAGGCCGCCATGGACCCGGCGATGATCCCCACCATCACCGGCCGGGCCCGGCGCGGCACGTGGCGCCAGGCCAGCAGGGTGGCCACCAGATCGCCGGCGTCGGCCAGGCCGCCGGCCTCCACCCACCCGCGGACCGGTGTGCCGTGGCGCAGCGCCAGCACCGGTCCGAGGCCGAGGGCCACGTCGCGGGCCCCGAGGGCCCGGGACAGCAGCTGCGCCGACGGGCGGCTGGCGTCGGCCCGGCCGACCCAGAAGGTGGCCGGCAGGCGGGGGGCGACCAGGGCCGTCACGCCGAGGCCGAGCCGGCCGTAGGCAAGCAGGCGGGCGTACCGCCGGGCGACCGGGGCTCGCATCAGCCGGCCGGCCCTCCGACCGGGGCAAGGCCGATGTGGGTGACCGAGGAAGAGGAGGTCATCTCGACGCACCGGCCGCGTCCAGCGGCACCGCCACGTGTGCACCCCGCACTGGCGCCACATCGGGAAAGCTAGCTCTGTGACCACAAACGTTGGCTCGATCAGTTCGACCGTCGGTGGCCACGGGAGCCGGCCCGGGCCGGATCCTCCTGGACGAGGGCTTCCGCGCCACCGCTCAGGGCGTTCTGGCCGCCGGCGATGTCGTCGGCCCACGCGGCCTGGCGTCGGTCTCGAGGAGCAGGCCCGTAGGTTGTCGGAGTGACCGGGGGGCCCGCCATCGAGGTCACGGACCTGGCCAAGCGCTACGAGCCGGCGGGTGTG
>JBOGHQ010000091.1:0-4664 GCA_050744785.1 Acidimicrobiales bacterium
CCAGGCCCACCGCGTCGGTGGCCACGCCCACCACGGCCCGGGCCGCCTCGGTCCCCACCACTGCGGCGAGGGCCTGGGCCTGGGCCCGGCCGCCGACCAGGAGGTGCTCGAAGGCCACCGTCGGCCCCGTGTCTCGAAGGTGGGCGCTGGCACTGGTGCCCACGGCCAGCACCCCCACCAGCGCCGCGGCGACACCGGCCCGGCGGGCCCAGCGCAGCTGGTCGTGGGGGGACAGGGCCAGATGGCGGTGGTGCCGGATCCTGCCGTCGCGGGCCACCACCGGCACCTTGGCCAGGTCGCGCCGCACCTCGGCCGCCCCCGCCGCCAGCCGGTCCCGCACGGCCGGCTTCGGGCCGCGGCGCAGATGCTGGCCCCGCATGGCCCACGGCCGCCAGTGCCGGTAGCCCAGCTCGGCGAGGAGGAACAGCCGCACCGGCCGGGGCGCCGTGGCCGCTCGGGCCCGGACCCACCCCTCCCAGCCGTTCGCCGCCGGGCGCGACGGATCTGCGCTGCGCGCCCCACCTGTTTTCGCCGCCATTACCGTCCCCCGACGACCGCCGACTGTTCCAGCTTGTGAACAGAGTTCGCCGGGAGGAACGATTCTCCTGCCGGCCCGGCTGATCTGCTAGTGGCCCACGCCCGCGGGCGTGGTCGCCGTTAGACCCGGTCGGTGAGGATGGCCCGCTTGACCTCCTGGATGGCCTGGGTGACCTTGATGCCCCGGGGGCAGGCCTCCGAGCAGCTGAAGGCGGTGCGGCACCGCCACACGCCGGAGCGCTGGTTGAGGATGTCGAGGCGCTGGTCCCCGGCCCGGTCCCGGCTGTCGAAGATGAAGCGGTGGGCGTTGACCACGGCGGCGGGCCCCACGTAGCTCTGGTTGGGCCAGAACACCGGGCAGGCGGTGGTGCACGCCGCGCAGAGGATGCACTTGGTGGTGTCGTCGTAGCGGGCCCGCTCCTCGGGCGACTGGAGCCGCTCGGTGTAGCCGGGGCCCTCGGTGTTGACCAGGTAGGGGAGCACGGAGCGGTACTGGGCGAAGAACGGCTCCATGTCGACCACCAGGTCCTTGATGACAGGCAGTCCCCGGATGGGCTCCACCGTGACTCGGCCGCCCCCGGGCCCGGCCGCGTCCCGCACCAGCTCGATGCAGGCCAGGGCGTTGGCGCCGTTGATCATCATGGCGTCGGAGCCGCACACGCCATGGGCGCAGGAGCGCCGGAAGCTCAGCGTGCCGTCCTGCTCCCACTTCACCGTGTGCAGCACGTCGAGGACCCGGTCGGTGGGCTCGGCCTGGACCGTGAACTCCTGCCAGTGGGGCCGGGCCTCGGTGTCGGGGTTGTAGCGCTTGACCCGCAGCTGGACCTCGACCTGTGCCATCAGTACTTCCGCTCCATGGGGATGTAGTCGCCCAGCACGACGGGCTTGTACGACAGCTCCACCCTGCCGTCGGGGCGTCTGGTGGCCAGGGTGTGGCGCAGCCAGTTGGCGTCGTCCCGGAGGGGGTGGTCGAGGCGGTAGTGGGCACCCCGGCTCTCGGTGCGGGCCCGGGCGCTCACCACGGTGGCCTCGGCCAGGTCGAGCAGGTAACCGAGCTCGAGGGCCTCGGTGAGGTCGTAGTTGAACGTGGGGCCCTTGTCGTCGATGGCCACGTTGCCATAGCGCTCCCGCAGCTCCCCCAGCGCGTCCAGCGCTGACGCCAGCCGCTCGTCGTCGCGGAACACGAAGGCCTTCTCGGTCATGGCGGCCTGGAGGTCGGCCCGCACCGCGCCCACCTTCTCGCCGCCGCCGCCGGCCCGCATGCGCTCGATCTCGGCCGCCACCTCGTCGACCGCCCCGTCCGGCAGTGGCGGCAGGTCGGTGGTGGCCACGAAGTCGGCCATGGCCCGCCCGCCCCGCTTGCCGAACACCACGATGTCCAGCAGCGAGTTGGTGCCCAGCCGGTTGGCACCGTGCACGCTGACGCAGGCGCACTCGCCCGCCGCGTAGAGGCCGGGGAACACGGTGCCCTCGGCATCCACCACCACCTCGGCGTCGGTGCTGGTGGGGATCCCGCCCATGGCGTAGTGGGCGGTGGGCTGGATGGGGATGGGCGCCGTCTTGGGCTCGATGCCCAGGTAGGTGCGCACGAACTCGGTGATGTCGGGCAGCTTCTCGTCGATCTGCTCGGGCGGGAGGTGGGTCAGGTCGAGGTGGACGGCGTCGGCCGCCTCGCCCACGCCCCGGCCCTCGAGGATCTCGGTCTGGATGGCCCGCGACACCATGTCGCGGGGGGCGAGGTCGGTCACGGTGGGGGCGTAGCGCTCCATGAACCGCTCGCCGCCCTGGTTGCGCAGGATGCCGCCCTCCCCCCGCGCCGCCTCGGACAGCAGGATGCCCAGCTTGTAGATCCCGGTGGGGTGGAACTGGAAGAACTCCATGTCCTCCATGGGGATGCCCCGCCGGTAGAGCAGGCCCGGCCCGTCGCCGGTCAGGGTGTGGGCGTTGGAGGAGACCTTGAACATCTTCCCGAACCCGCCCGTGGCGAAGAGGGCGGCCTTGGCCTGGAACACGTGCAGGTCCCCGGTGGCCAGCTCGTAGGCCACCACCGCGGCCAGCCGGTCCCCTTCCAGGGCCACGTCCAGCACCTGGAACTCGTTGAAGAAGGTGACGCCCCGCGCCACGCAGCGCTGGTACAGGGTCTGCAGGATCATGTGGCCGGTGCGGTCGGCCGAGTAGCAGGCCCGCCGGACCGGGGCCTCGCCGTGGTTGCGGGTGTGGCCCCCGAAGCGGCGCTGGTCGATGCGGCCCTCCGGCGTGCGGTTGAACGGCAGCCCGAAGTGCTCCAGCTCGATGACGGCGTCGATGGCCTCCCGGCACATGATCTCCGCCGCCGGCTGGTCCACCAGATAGTCGCCGCCCTTGTTGGTGTCGAAGAGGTGCCACTCCCATGAGTCCTCCTCGACGTTGGCCAGAGCGGCGCACATGCCGCCCTGGGCCGCGCCGGTGTGGGAGCGGGTGGGATAGAGCTTGGTGAGCACGGCCGTGCGGCACCGGCCCGAGGCCTCGATGGCAGCCCGGAGCCCGGCGCCGCCGGCGCCCACGATGACGGCGTCGTAGCGGTGCCGGTGGACCTTCACGTAGGTCATCGTCGCATTTCTCGGGAGGGGCATGCCCCCTCCCGACCTCCGCTGGTGGATGCCGGCCTGGCGGCCGGCGTGGGGCCAGCCGATGAGCCGCCTGCGGCGGGTCGCCAGCCAGCTCGTTCCGAGCTCTTCGCGGGTTGCTCCTACGCTCGGCGCCCATGGACCCACGACAGGCCACCCTCGGCGGGCTGCGGGCCTCCGGCTGGCGCTCTGTGCCGGTCAAGGAGGAGGTGCGGCGCAACGCCGCGGCCCGCATCGCGGCCGGCCGGCCCCTGGTCGACGGCGTGCTCGGCTACGACGACACGGTGCTGCCCCAGCTGGAGAACGCCCTGCTGGCCGGGCACGACGTGATCTTCCTGGGGGAGCGGGGGCAGGCCAAGACCCGGCTCATCCGCTCACTCACCTCGCTGCTCGACGAGTGGCTGCCCGTGGTGGCCGGGTCGGAGGTCAACGACGACCCCGAGCACCCCGTCTCCCGCCACGGCCGGGACCTGGTGGCCGAGCGGGGCGACGAGACGCCGATCGAGTGGGTCCACCGGGACCGCCGCTTCGGGGAGAAGCTGGCCACCCCCGACACGTCCATCGCCGACCTCATCGGCGAGGTGGACCCCATCCGGGTGGCCGAGGGCCGCTACCTGTCCGACGAGCTCACCCTCCACTACGGGCTCGTGCCGCGGACCAACCGGGGCATCTTCGCCATCAACGAGCTGCCCGACCTGGCCGAGCGCATCCAGGTCGGCCTGCTCAACGTGCTCGAGGAGCGGGACATCCAGGTCAGGGGCTACAAGATCCGGCTTCCCCTCGACCTCATGCTGGTCGCCTCGGCCAACCCCGAGGACTACACCAACCGGGGGCGGATCATCACCCCGCTCAAGGACCGCTTCGGCGCCCAGATCCGCACCCACTACCCGCTCGACACCGACCTCGAGCTGGCCGTCGTCCGCCAGGAGGCCCGCCCGCTGGACGCCACCTCAGTGGGCGTCCCCGGTCTCCGGGTCGAGGTGCCCGACCACATGGCCGACATCCTCGCCACCGTCAGCCACGAGGCCCGCCGCAGTCCCCACGTCAACCAGCGATCGGGCGTGTCGGTGCGGCTGACGATCGCCAACTACGAGACCGTGGTGGCCAACGCCACCCGGCGGTCGCTGCGCCTGGGCGAGACGGTGGTCGTCCCCCGGATCAGCGACCTCGAGGCCATCCCGGCGTCCACGACGGGCAAGGTGGAGATCGAGGCCCTCGACGAGGGTGACGACGGAGCCGTCCTCGACCGGATCGTGAAGACCTCGGTCCTGAGCGTGTTCCGCCAGCGGTGCCCGATCGAGCGTCTGCGAGACGTCCTCACCGAGTTCGATGGTGGGGAGATCGTGCACACCGGCGACGACGTACCCTCGGCCGACTACGTGGCCGCATTGGCCACGCTGCCGGCGCTGCGGTCGGCGGTGGCGCCCCTCGCCGGCGGCGAGAACCCGGCCGCTCTGGCCAGCGCCGTCGAGCTTGTCCTGGAGGGCCTCCACCTGTCCCGCCGGCTCAACAAGGACGCCG
>JBOGHQ010000092.1:0-9602 GCA_050744785.1 Acidimicrobiales bacterium
CCCCGCTGGGACCGCCGGAGCATCGAGACCGGCGCCTACGGCCAGCTGTGGGCCACCGCCCTGGCCAACAACACCGTGGACAACCCCTTCTTCGAGTCCACCGGCGACGGCCTTCGCATGGTCATGCCTCGCCACGGCCTCCCGGAGGAGGAGCTGTTCTGGAAGGTGCCGCGGGCCATCTGCGCCCTGGAGCGGAACAGGGCGCGGGCCTACTCCATGGCCTTCACTGCTGCCATCGGCATGAACTGCATGCTGAATGCCCTCGAGTACTGGCGGCGGGGTGAGACCAGGGTCCACACCCCGTACAAGGTGCCCAAGGACGAGCGGGTGGCGGTCGGCTTCTGGGAAGCCGGGCGCGGCTGGCTGGTCCACCACCTGCACATGGACAAGGGCAAGCTCCTCAACTACCAGATCACCACGCCGTCCACGCTGAACGCCTCGCCCCGCGACCCGTTCGGCGGCCTCGGCCCCTACGAGCAGGCCATCGTCGACACCCCGCTGCTCGAGAGCGTGCCCGACGAGCAGGTGAAGGGCCTCGACGTCCTTCGGGCCGTCCGCAGCTTCGACCCGTGCATGCCGTGCACGACGCACATGGACACCGGCAGGGGTGTCATCGTGCGGGAGGTCAACTCCTGCGGCTGCACCCTGGAGTAGTGCCCCGAACTTCGGGTACTCCCGACGCCGCCCGCCAGGTCCTGGTGGGCGGCGTCGGTTTGCCCTGGCTCCGCGATCTCGACTTCGGCACCCAGTTCGTCCGCCGGGTGTCGGACCTGGACTGGCCCGGCAACGTGGTCATCGAGGACCTGTCCTACGCCGCCCATCGCGTCCTCCACCTGCTGCAGGAGCTGCGGCCGGTGAAGGTGGTGCTGGTGGGGGCCATGCCGCGCGACGTCGACCCGCCCGGCACCATCCGCCGCTACCGGCTCGATCTCACGCCGCCGCCTGACCAGGAGGTGGTGGACCGGTTGGGGGAGGCGGTCGGGGGTATCATCGACTTGGACCACACCCTCGCCGTGATCCGCTACTGGAAGGCCCTGCCGGACAACACGGTCGTGATCGAGGTGGAGCCCGGAGACCGGTCATTCGGCCTCGGGTTCTCCGCCGAGGTCGAGGCGTCGGTGGAGCCGATCCTGGCCATGGTCCGGGAGGAAGTGGGCAACGTCGCCGAGGAGGTCACGACGTGAGCATCGGAACCGAGGAGGACCAGCTCTCCTACTCGGAGGCCTGGGACCACATCAGCGAGCTGGCCGAGGGACTCGCCAACCATCCCGACCAGAAGGTCGCCGAGCGGGTGGTGGAGCTGCTCGACTGGATCGACGCCGTGCACCGCGACGGCCTGGGGCGGCTCATCGAGATGATCCGGTCCTGGCGGGGCGAGATCTTCCTGGAGTCGGTGGCCCGAGACGAGATCACCGGCACCATGCTGCGGGCCTACGAGCTGGGCGAGGGCCTCGACCCCGAGGCCGAGGAGGAGATCAAGAAGGCCATCGAGGCGGCCATGGCCGAGGTGAACCCCCTCGTCGAGTCGCACGGCGGGTCCATCGAGGTCGTCGCCATCGAGGACGGTGTGGTCAAGGTGCGCATGCACGGCACGTGCAACGGCTGCGCCAGCTCGTCGGCCACCCTCACCTACGGCCTGGAGGCTGCCCTCAAGAACCACTGGGCCGGGTTCCGCCGGCTGGAGGAGGTCGACGCTGCGGCCGAGGTGGACCCCTCCACCATGGACCTCGAGTGCGTCACCGCCCCCGCCGCCCCCGCCGCCGTTCCCGAGCCCCAGGCACCGCTGCTCCAGATCAGAGGCCACGAGGACAGATAGATGGGGCCCTCGTGACGGGCTCCGACGCCGACGACCTGGCCCGCAAGGCCCGCACGCTGGCCCAGGCCCATCCCCTCACCCCGCTAGCCGACCAGTTCGTCAACCGGGCCGTGGCCGAGCAGACCGCCTCCCAGCCCGCGCCCGAGATCGGCACCTGGGCCGGCACCTGCCTGCTGAACGGCTACTGCCTGCGCCGGGTGGAGGAGAACGAGGCCGGCCTGATGCTCCAGCTCCAGCAGGGCGCCGACGTCGACCTGGAGCGGCTGGGCGAGGAGGCGGCCCGCATCGCGGCCCAACTGCGGGCCGGTGAGGACGACGCCCTCTTCCTGATCGGCGACGACCGGGTAGTCCCCGCACTCGACCGCATCATCTCCTCCGAGGTGGCCAAGCGGCTCGACAACCTGCGGACGGCCTTGGAGAAGGACGCCATCGTGGAGATCGAGGAGTTCCTCACCTGGTGGACGGTGCAGGGCTACGGGCTGCGGGCCGCCGAGAAGGCGTGCGGTTCGGTGGCGTGACCCCGTTGGTAGTAGAGAGGGTGCCGTGCGGATCTTGATCGCCGGGGTGGGCAACGTCTTGAAAGCTGACGACGCCTTCGGCGTCGAGGTGGCCCGCCGCCTGGAAGCCATGGAGCTCCCGGCCGGCGTCAGGGTGGTGGAGACCGGCATCGGCGGCATCGCCCTGGTGCAGGAACTGCAGGAGGGCTGGGACGCCCTCATCGTGGCCGACGCAGTTGACCGGGGCCGGGAACCGGGCACCGTCATGCTCATCGAGCCCGACGTGATCGATGTCCACGCCCTCTCATGGGGGGAGCGCTCCGACCTGCTGGCCGACGCCCATCTGGCCACGCCGGAGCGAGTCTTCATGCTGTCGAAGGCGCTCGGGGTGTTGCCCCAGCGGTTGCTCATGGTCGGTTGCCAGCCCCTCGACGCCGACGCCATCGGCACCGAGATGTCCGAGCCGGTCCAGGCCGCGGTGGGCATCGCGGTGGCCGAGATCCTCCGGCACGTGGACGAGCTGGTCAGCCTCGACGCCTCCACCGCCTGATGGCCAGCGAGGCGGTCAGCTCCGGTGCCCGTAGCGACCCGCAGGGCGCTATCGAGGCCCTCGAGGCCCAGCTCCGGACCACGCCCCGGTCCCTTCGGCCGTACGAGCACGCCGCCGTCGCCTACCGGCTGGGCATGGCCTACGCCGAGTCGCCGGTCGGCAGCCGGGCCGAGCTGCTCCGGAAGGCACTGGCCTGCTTCGACGTGGCCGCCGCCGTCTTCGACCCTCGCTTCGACCCCGTGGAGCACGCCCGGGTCCTCAACGCCGCCGGAGCCTGCCACCGGGCCCTGGGCGACCGTCGCAAGGCGGCCGAACTGTTCGGGAAGGCCTGCGACCTGTTCCTCGACCGCGACCGGGACGATGAGCGGGCCGCCGCGTTGAACAATCTCGGCCTGGTCCGCAGCGAGCTGGGACTGATCGACGAGGCCGTCAGCGCCTTCGACGCCGCCGCCGAGCTGTTCGACACCTCGACCCCCGACGGCAGGCGAGGCCGGGTGGCCACCCTGCACAACCGCGGCCTGGCCCACGCCGCGCTGGGCACCGACGAGGGGTTGGATGCGGCCCTGGCCGACTACGAGGAGGCGCAGTCCGACCTGGACGCCGACGAGGCGCCCTACCACCACGGCCTGGTGCACCACAGCATCGGCTCGGCCCTGGTCACCATGGCCAGCCATCGCCCGACCGAGCGGGCCCGGCTGCTGGAGGAGGCGGGGCGGGCCTTCCGGGAGTCGCTGTCGGTCTTCACCCGGCCCGCCTTTCCCTACCAGCACGCCCTGGCCAAGTACAACCTGGGGCTGGCCTTGGCCTCCCAGGCCGACCTGGCCGAGAGTGGCAAGGCCCGCCAGCAGAGCCTGCGGCGGGCCCTGGCCAGCTTCGAGGACGCCACCGCCCTGCTCGACACCCGGCTCCACGCCGATGCCTGGAAGCAGGCCTACGCCAGCCTGGCCCGGGTCGAGGAGCAGCTGGCCGCCGAGGTGCCCGGCGCCAGCCGTGCGGACCACCTCGCCACGCTGCTGGCCCTCACCAACGAGGAGGAGCGGACCGATCTCCTGCGGGAGCGGATGTACCGGCTCCTGGCCCTGCCGGGCGCCAGCCGGGACCGGGCCCTCAGCGAGCTGGCCATGGCTGCGGTCAGAGTCGGCCGCAACGGCGGCCTGATCATGGAGGCCGAGCTCGATCTCATCATGGAGCTGCCCCACGAGAACCAGGAGGTGGCCCTCCGCGCCCGGTTCGAGGCCCACCGCGCCATCGAGGACGAGGAGGAGCGGGAGGCCGCCGACCGCGCCCTCGACGCCGCCATCGGCGCCGCCCTCGGCGCGCCGCAGCGGGTCTTCGTCCGGGACTTCCTCTACTCCCTCGGCTGGGAGCGTCCGTGATGGCGGAGGACAGGGACGGCGCCACCGAGACGGCCCGCGCCTTCATCGACGCCATCGCCTGGGGCGAGCACCGCAGGGTGTGGGAGCTGCTCGGGCCGGACGGGCGGCGCACCGTGCTCCGGGTAGCGGTCCGCAACGGGATGGACGAGGCCCTGGCCGCCCGGCTCCGGGACGGCACCGCCTCGTCCGGAGAGACCGAGGAGTTCCTGGGCGAGCTGCTGGCCGGCCTGCGAGCCGACCTGGCCGGCAACGAGCTGGACGGCCTCGAGTACGGGATCGACGACGACTACGAGGGCGAGATGGCCCGGGTCCTCCTCACCGCCCCCGTCCCGCCCCTCCTGGGCCCCGTCGGCCTTCCGGTGGGCTCGGTGGAGCTGGCCCAGCACGACGGCGAGTGGCGGGTGGAGCGCCTCACGCCCCGCCCGGGGTCGCAGTGAGCACCGACGATCCCGGCCCGGCCGCCGGGCCCCCGGCCGACGCTCCCGCCGCCGCCCCCATGGTGGGCGGCCTCGGGCCAGGCGCCGAGAGCGAGATCGAGGGCCACCTGGTGCGCCGCTACCTCATGGGCGTCTCCGGGTCGGCACTGGCCCTGGCATGGGCCCGCCAGGAGGACGCCCCTCACGGAGCCACCGTGGTGGTGGACCGCGAGGTCAGCCCGCTGGGCCGGCTGGGCCGGATGTGGAACACCCCGGCCGAGTCCACCCTGTCGATGGCCGTGGTCCTGCGGCCACCCCTGAAGGTGGAGGAGGCCGACGCCACCTGGCTGCTGACCGGCGTGGCCGCCGCCGAGGGTGCGGCGGCGGCGTCGGGCAAGGAGTTGTCGACGTGGTGGCCGGACCGGGTGGTGGATTCCGGCAGCGGCGAAGAGGTGGCCGCTTTCAAGGTTGAGGTCCAGCTGGGGCCCGGAAAGGTCCGCAGCGCAGTGGCGGGCCTCCGCCTGGACCTGGACAAGCTGGGCCTCGGCGCAGAGGGCCGGGACCGCTTGGTGGCGTCGGTGTTGGCGGCCGTGGACCAGCAGAGCACCGGCCTCGACGAGGGGTCGCAGGGCGTGGCCGCCGCCTACGAGGGGCAGTGCTGGATGATGGGCCGGCGGGTCAAGCTCCGCCTGCTGCCCAAGGGCGAGACACGGGGTGTGGTGCGCGGGATCGACCGCAGCGCCCGCCTGGAGCTGGAGTCCACCACCGGCCTGGTGCAGCGCATCGCCATCGACGCCCTGCGGGAGATCGAAGTCGTCTAGCCGCTCCTCCAGGGTGATGGGGACGGTGCGGGGTCCCTACCCCGAGAACCGCCGTCCTACCCGCGGCGTGACACTGTGTCGAGAACATGGAGTCCGAACGGGCATAGGTGCATAATGGCCCCAGCGCCGGGAGGAGCAGGTGTGGCCAAGTCAAAGTCGAACGAGGGTGCCGGGAGCGAGGACCTCCGGGCCCGGAGCCTCCTGCGACCGGCCATCCTGCTGCTGCTGAAGGAGCACGAGAGCCACGGCTACGAGCTGGTGAGCAGGTTGGCCGAGCTGGGCTTCGACGTGCCCGACTTCGGCGGCCTCTACCGAGCCTTGCGCTCCATGGAGGACGAGGGCCTGGTGAGCTCGCACTGGGGGACGCCGGCCCGGGGGCCGGCCCGGCGGGTCTACGGCATCACTTCGGACGGCGATCAGCAGCTCAAGGAGTCGGCGCCGGCACTGGTCAACCAGCGCCGGGCCATCGGCGGCCTGCTGGACCGCTACCGCGGCCTGGTGCACCAGGAGCGCAAGTCCAAGCGGCAGCGGCGGCGGGTGCTGGTGGTCGAGGACGACGACGACATGCGGCACACCCTCTGGGTGCTGTTGGAGCAGCGGGGATGGGTGGTGGAGGAGGCTCCGGACGGCGAGACCGCCCTCGACCGTTGGTCCAATGCCCCCGACGGCATCGTGCTGCTCGACCAGCGCATGCCGGGGATGTCGGGCATCGAGGTGGCCCGGCGCATGCGCAAGGGCGGCTACGACGGTCCGATCCTGCTGTACTCCGCCTACCTGCAGCCCGAGTTGGAGTCCAAGGCGGCCGCCCTCGACGTCCAGACCCTGAGCAAGGCCAACTTCACCGAACTGTTCGACGCGCTCGCCCAGTACGAGAGCACCTGGCAGAAGAAGCGCGGCAAGGGCGCATAGTTTTCGGGTCGCAAGCAGAGCTTGCTCCCCGAGTTCAGCGGTGCTGCGGGCGACCGGCGGAGCCGGATCGCCCTCCGCCCGTCTTCTTCCTGGCCGGCAGCCGGAAAGGGGCCGCCTTACGGCGGCGCCAGCGGCCGCCGGCAGTCTGGCGGCCCCCCGTCCACGCGGAGGTGCGACGCCGAGAAACTAGCGGCGGCGGTCGCCTCCGTTGTTGGCGTCCGGCGGAGGCTGGCGGGGGAGCACGACGGTGAAGCGGCTGCCCCGGCCGAGGGTGCTGGCCGCCAGCAGGCGGCCCCCCTGTGCCTCCACCACGGCCCGGCTGACGTAGAGGCCGAGGCCGGTTCCCGGCGTGCCCTCGGCGCCGGCGCCGCGGTGGAACTTCTCGAACACCGTGGCCAGGTCGGCGGGGCTCATGCCCTGACCCCGGTCCACCACCTCGATGCGCACCGAGTCGGCCGTGGCCCGGGCCTCGATGGTGATGGGTGAGCCGGCGGGCGAGAACTTCAAGGCGTTGGACAGCAGGTTGGCCATGACCTGGTCGAAGCGGTCGGGGTCCACCCAGGCCGGCGGGAGGTCACGGGGAAAGTCCACCGTGACGGGGCGGCGGCCGGCCACGTCGGCCTCCAGCCGGGTGAGGGGGAAGCGCAGATCGGTGAGGGCGGGGCGCACCACGATGGGCCGGCCCGCCCCGAGCCGGGAGTAGTCGAGGAACTGCTGGACCAGGATGCGCAGCTGGAGGCCGCGCCGGCCGATGCGCTCGTAGAGCTGGCCCCGTTCCCGGGGGCTGAGATCGTCGCCGGCCTCCAGGGCGCGGATCGTGCCCAGCATGACGGCCAGCGGCGTCTGCATGTCGTGGGACACCGCGGCCAGGAGCTCCTCGCGGAAGTGGGCCGCCTCCTCGTCAGCCTCGAAGCGCGACACCACCTTGCGCAGGTCGCTGTTGGCCAGTGCCAGTGCCACGCGCGCCGCCGCCTGCTCCACCAAGGCCCGTTGGCGGATGCCGCCCGGCTCCTGGCTGTGCACCAGCAGTGCGCCGAGCGTCATGTTGCGGGCCACTAGCGGCACCACTGCCGCCGACCCCATCCCTTCCGGCACCCCGCCGTGGTCGAGGAGCGGGAGGTTGGGCGACAGAGTGGGGGCGTGCACGGTCTGGGAGCCCTGGACGGCGGTGTACAGGGCCGAGCCCGGCTCCAGCGGCTTGGCCGCCAACCCGGCCAGGCGCTCGGCCACGGGGCCCTGGGCCGGCCACGACACCACCTGGTCGACGGTCAGCGACGTGGTCGCCACCAGCACCATGGCCACGCCCGCGCCGGTGGACCGGCTCAGCCACCGGCACGTCTCGGCCAGCGACTCCCGCGGGTCCAGCTGGCGACCGAGCAGGTCGCCCAGCTGGGCGATCAGCCGCCAGCGGGCCTCGGCCTGCTCCAGCCGCGCGACCAGCTGTCGCGTCTCGCTCAAGTCGCGGGCGGCGTAGGCGCCACCGACGATGCGCCCGCTGGTGTCGCGAAGCAGCGAGCAGGTGAGGCTGACCGGCACGGTCCGGCTGGTAGCGGCCAGGGTCGTGTCGAAGGTCAGCCGCCCGGACGGGGCCCGCTCGAACAGCTGCCAGGGCGTCTCGGGCGTCCGGTCCCCGAACAGCTCCTGGCTGGCCCGCCCCAGCAGGTCCGAGAGGGGGCGCCCGGCCAGGCGACAGGCTGCCTCGTTGGCCGACGAGACCCGGCCCCGGCTGTCCACCACGACCACGGCGTCGGGGATGGCCTCGAGAACGAGATCGAACAGGGCCTGCACCTCCACCCGGGCCCGCCACTCCTGCTCCAGCTCCACTCGCGCCTGGGCCAACGCCTCCTCGGCCCGGCGCAACTGCTCCTCCGTCGACAGGGCCGCCGCGCGGCGCGCCGCGGCTGGGTCGGGCATCATTGGTCCGTGCGGCCAAGATGGGCTTGCCATAGGGGCTTTCGCACTATAGGTTGGCAACATACAATGAGTGGCGTCGGCGGTGCCGACCTCGAAATCGGAAACGGGGGTTTGCCGTGCTGTTGTGGTGGATCGGCAACTTGCTTCTGCTGTTTGTCGTCGTGCCTGTGGTGCTCATCCTCTTGAACCGGCTGCTGCGCCAGATCATGGAGATCGACGCCTACGCCGACGACATCTTGGAGCATGGTGTGGGCATCACCGGCGCGCTGGACGGCGTGCCCAAGCTGGCTCGGACCCGGGAGTTGGTCAACACCGCGCAGGGAGCGGCCGGCCGCTATGTCGGCGCTCTCCAGCGGGTGCTGTGACGGCGGACCGGACTCGCAGGATCTCACGACTCGAAGCGCACGAACAGGAAGAAGGGGTATGGGACCAGAGACAGTTGTCACGCTGATCGGCGTGTTCCTCGGGGTCGGGGCGGTGGCCCTGTACCTGATCATCATCGCCTACACGCTCAACAAGGTCAGCTTCACCGTCGGCACGGTGCTCATCGGGGTGCGGTCGATCGCGGCCCAGACCGAGCCCGTCGGCAGTGTGGTGGGGGACATCTACCGCGGCGTGCAGTCGATCGAGAACGCCCTCTCCAACCTGCTGGGCGAGGGTCCCCAGCAGCGGGTCCTGCGGGCGCCCGGAAGGGCTCGCGCCCTCGGCGCCTAGCACGCTGTGACCACAAACCTTCGCCCAATCTGACCGAGCCGCGGTCCGTGGCCGCCCGCGCCGCCGCAGGCGGCCTCCACGGCTGCGGACCACCGAGTAAGGACAGGGCGGAGGCGGCGCCAGCTCCGCTCGCCCGCCGGAGCTCGATCAGATTCGACCGAATGGAGAGAGCGAAGCGTACGAATGAGGTCGAGGCACTAGCTCTCGCATCGGGGGTTCCCGCCCCCGCTTGTTCCTGCGAGACTTGACCTCATAGCAGCTGCGCTCGGTGCCTCCGCGGCGCCGGGCGCCTCCACCAGCACAAGGACAAGGAGGAACGAGGTGCCGGAGTTCAGGTGAAGGGATGCCGACCACGCCTGCCGTTGGCGGGGGAGAGCCGGTAGCGAGGAAGAGCTGATCGCCAAGGTCGCCGACCATGTTCGCAAGGTGCACAAGGTGCAGACGCCCACCGAGACCATCGTCAACTACGTGAAGACGAAGGTGCGCCGGTAGGCGAGGCACCCAGGCAGCTCACCTGACGGCGGGAGCTTCGACCTCCCGGCATCTGGAGCTTCAACGAGCAAGCATCGACGTCATGGCGCCCCGGCGG
>JBOGHQ010000093.1:0-3696 GCA_050744785.1 Acidimicrobiales bacterium
AGTCGGGCGTGGCCACCATCACCGCCGACGACGGCCTGCGCATCTCGCTCAACCAGACGGAGACCACGATCAAGGTCACCAGCTCCGGCAAGATCGAGATCTCGGGCACGGGCGAGGTCTCCATCACCTCCAACAGCAACATGACGGTGGAGGCCACCGGCAAGCTCGACCTCAAGGGGTCGGCCGGCGTGAGCATCGACGGCGGGCCCCAGGTGGCCATCACCGGCGCGGTGGTGAAGCTCAATTGACCGGGCCGCACGACACGGCGCCGGATGGGGATGGGGCCCCCATCTCGGCGAGGAGGCTGGGGCCCCTGGTCTCGCCTCCGCTTCGCTGCGGCTCGCTCGGGACTTCGCTGGGGCCCCGGCCGGGGAGAGAACATACGGCCCCGGATGGGGCTGGGGTCCCCATCTCGGGGAGGAGGCTGGGGCTGGGGCCCCAGCCGGGGAAAAGACATTGAGCGCGGAGTTCATCGGGTCGGGCTGGGCCTACCCGGTGCGCACCGACGCCACCGGCGGCATCGCCCTGGTGTCGGGGGACCGGGAGCTGGCCGAGAGCATCCGGCTGATCCTGGGCACCGCCTACGGCGACCGGCCCATGCGGCCCGAGTTCGGCTGCGCCATCCACGACTTCGTCTTCGCCCCGGCCGACACCAACATGGCCGGGCTCATCGCCTACGAGGTCCAGGCCTCGCTGACCCGGTGGGAGCCCCGCATCGTGGTGCTGGGCGTGGACGTCAGCTTCGACCCCGCCCAGCCCGTGGTCTACATCGACGTGCGCTACACCACCAGCGACACCAACGACCCCCGCAACCTGGTCTTCCCCTTCTACTACCTGCCGGAGGAGTGACATGGCGCTCCCCGCCCCCAACCTCGACGACCGCCGCTTCCAGGACCTCGTCGACGACTGCAAGCGGCTGGTGCAGCAGCGGTGCCCGGAGTGGACCGACCACAACGTCCACGACCCGGGCGTCACCCTCCTCGAGGCCTTCGCCTGGCTGGCCGACCAGCTCCTCTACCGCCTGAACCGGGTGCCGGACAAGAACTACGTGAAGTTCCTCGAGCTGGTGGGCGTGCAGCTGTTCCCGCCCAACGCGGCCCGGACCGGGGTCACCTTCTGGCTTTCGGCGCCCCGGCCCGACACGGTCCGGGTCCCGTCCGGCACCCGCGTGGCCACGCCCCGCGCCGGGTCAGAGGAGCTGGTGGCCTTCACGACCCTGCACGACGTCGACGTCGTGCCCTGCCGCGTGGCCCACGTGGCGTCGAGCGTGGCCGAGGGGGCCTACCGCCACCATGACGACGCCCTCGGGCTGGAGCAGGAGTTCAGCTGCTTCGACGAGGTCCCCAAGCCGGGCGACTGCCTCCTGGTCGGTCTCGACAACGCCGTCGCCGCCTGCGCCGTCGTCGTCCGCCTCGACGCCCGGATCGAGGGCATCGGCGTCGACCCCGACCGGCCGCCCCTGGCGTGGGAGGCGTGGGACGGCGAGCGCTGGGTGGCGTGCCAGCTCGACAGCGACACCACCGGGGGCATCAACCGGGCCGGCGACGTGGTGGTCCACGTGCCGCCCAGCCACACCACGGCCATCTTCGACCGGCTGCGGGCCGGGTGGCTCCGGGCTCGGGTGCTGGAGGCCGAGGAGGGCCAGCCCGCCTACAGCGCCTCACCCTCGGTGAGGCGGCTGTCGGCCTTCACCATCGGGGCCACCACCCCCGCCGTCAACGCCGAGGTGGTGGCCGACGAGGTGCTCGGCTTCTCCGACGGCACGCCCGGCCAGAGCTTCCAGGTGAGCCGGCCACCGATGGTGCCGGTCGGCGACCCGGTGGTGGTGGAGGTGGCCGATGGCGAGGACTGGGAGCCGTGGGAGGCGGTCGAGGACTGGGCCTCGAGCGGGCCGGACGACGCCCACTTCGTGGCGGACCGGGTGAGCGGTGAGATCCGCTTCGGACCGGCCGTGCGACAGCCGGACGGCACCCTCAGCCTCTACGGGCGGGTGCCGCCCAAGGGTGCGGCGGTGCGCGTCCGCTCCTACCGCACCGGCGGCGGGCAGCGGGGAAACGTGGCCCGCCGCAGCCTCAGCGTCCTCAAGTCCTCCATCCCCTTCGTGGCGCGGGTGGAGAACCGGGCCGCGGCCTCAGGCGGCCGGGACGGCGAGACGGTGGACAACGCCAAGGAACGGGGACCGATCACGCTGCGGTCGAGGGGCCGGGCCGTGACGGCCGAGGATTTCGAGTACATCGCCGGCCAGGCCGCCCTGGAAGTGGCCCGGGCCCGGTGCACGCCCATCGCCGGCGAGGGCGGCAACGGCGTGCGGGTGCTGATCGTCCCCCACGCCACCGACGACCGGGGCCGGCTGTCGTTCGGGCAGATGGTGCCCACCGACGAGACCTACCAGAAGGTGGCCGCCGCCCTGGACGAGCGCCGCATCGCCGGCACGCGGGTCGTGGTGGAACCTCCCGAGTACATGGGCGTCACCGTGGTGACCCGGCTGCGGCCTCACCCGTCAGCCAACCCGGCCCGCCTCCGCGAGGCGGCCCTGGAGGCGCTGTTCGGCTACTTCCACCCCCTGCGGGGCGGCCCGGAGGGCGACGGCTGGCCCTTCGGGCGACCGGTCCACGTGGGCGAGGTCTACGCCGTGCTCCAGGGGCTGCCGGGGCTGGGCATCATCGAGGACGCCCGGCTGTTCACGGCCAACCCGGCCACCATCGAGCGGTCCAAGGACGTGGTCCAACGGGTCGACCTGGAGGAGAACCAGCTCGTGTTCTCGGTGGACCACCAGGTGGTCGTGCGGTGACAGGCCCGGTGGGTTCGGTGGCTACCATCGGGGCCACGGCGGCCGAGAGGGGGTCGATGGCGTGCGGGGGCTGATCGAGGGCCTGGCCACCCCCCACCCCCTCGAACCCACGCTGCCGGCCATGCTCCGGGGCGAGGACTTCCTGGAGCGGTTCACCGGCGCCCTCGACGACGTCCTGGCCCCGGCCCTGTGCGCCCTCGACAACCTGCCCGCCTACCTCGACCCGGAGCTGGCGCCCGCCGACTTCCTGGCGTGGCTGGGCAGCTGGCTGGGGATGGCCCCGGACGACGACTGGCCCCTCGACCGGCGCCGCACCATGGTCGCCCACGCCGCCGCCCTCTACGAGCGGCGGGGCACCGTGGCCGGGTTGGCCGGCCTGGTGGCCCTGTACACCGGAGCCGAGCCCGAGATCGTGGAGGGCGGAGGGGTGTCGTGGTCGGCCACGCCGGGCGGCGACCTGCCGGGGACGGGCTCGCCCACCATCGTGGTCCGGGCCCGCTTCGTGGGTGACCCGCCCACCGACGCCGATGTGGCCCGCCTCGACGGCCTGGTGGCGGCGGCCAAGCCGGCCCACCTGGAGCACACCGTGCTGGTCCTCCCCCTGCACGAGAAGGGTTGATGGCGCGGTGATCATCTGCGAGCAGTGCGGCAACCAGAACGACGCCACCGACACCTTCTGCGGTTCGTGCGGTGCCTTCCTCGAATGGCAGGGCCAGCGGGTCGAGGAGCCGGCGCCGGCGCCCGAGGCGGAGGAGGAGGGGGCGGGGCCGGCCCGCCCCGGCATCGTGCAGCGGGTCAAGACCGCCATCGGCATCGAGGACGAGCCGGCGGGGGGCGACGCTGCTGCCGCGGCCGAGGGCGGTACCGCCGTGGAGGAGGCGGCCGCGGCCGAGGAGGACCGGCGC
>JBOGHQ010000094.1:0-8700 GCA_050744785.1 Acidimicrobiales bacterium
GTTCCGGCCTCCGGCCGCCGCACCGCGCCGACCGCCGGCGCGGGAGGGGGCCCGTTCGCCCGGCACCGGGCGCAGCGTGCTCCGGGACCAGCTGGAGGCCGAGGCGGAGCTGGACCTCGAGCTCGACGAGGACGAGGCCGGCAACCTCTACGAGGACGACGACGAGGGGGACGAGCACGAGGACGGGGAGTACGACGACGGCGCTCCCTACGCCGGGCCCCGCAACGCCCGGGAGGAGGAGGAGGCCGTCACCGAGCTGGCCCTCCGGGACTGGGCCGTGGGCCGGGGCCGCATCGAGGACGTGGCCCGACCGCGGATCGACCCCACCGCGGTGGAGGCACAGCGGGACCGGGCCCTCCGGGAGATCCTCGAGCGCCAGGAACGGATGCGGCGCGAGTACCAGGAGCAACGAGCCCGGCTCCAGGCGTCGGACGATCCGGCTGAGGTCTCCGATCCCCAGGCCGCCCACCTCATGAACGTCCTCCGCCGGGGCAAGCCGCCGGGGATGATGAACATGGCGGCCGCCCAGACCGGCGCCTTCAATCGCCAGCGCACGGCCCGGGCCACGGCCGCGGCGGCGGCCGGGTCACCGGCGGCCAAGAAGGCGGCGAAGGGCAAGGCCACCAAGAAGACGGCCGCCAAGGCCAAGGCGGCCAAGAAGCCGGCGGCGGCCGGGAAGACGACAGCCAAGCCGAAGGCGGCACCGGCCTCCACCCGGGCCAAGGCCGCACCGGCGCCCGCGCCGGCGGCGAAGGTCGGGCGGGCCAAGGCCGCACCGGCAGCTCCGCCCGCACCGGCGGCCAGGGTCACCCGGACTGCTCCCAAGGCGGCGGCCAAGCCCACCAAGGCCCCGACCAGGGCGCCCACCAAGGCGGCCGGAAGGGGGGCCCGCGCCGCAGAGGCGGCCCCCGCGGGCCGCCCCGGCACTTCGGGCCGTACCCCTTCCAAGGCCACCAAGGCGCCGGCCGCCAAGCCGGCGGCCAAGGCGTCGAAGAGCGGCGCCAAGAAGGCCAGGTCCGGGTGGGCCTCCGAGATCGCCGCGGGCTGGAAGTCGAAGGCGTCCGACATCACCCCGACGCCCCGCAAGGGCTAGGTCAGGGGTTGGGCGGCGTGGGCTGGCTGGCCGCCGGCGAGCGAGAGCTGGAGGGCTGCTGCGGCGAGGGCTTCCTGCAGGGCATCCTGCTCAGCGAGGTCTCGGCGCCCCGCTTCACGGCCGCCACCGACTGCCGCATCGTGATGTTCGAGGGGGGCGGCCGCGACCGCAGGGACCGGGTGCGCTCCCGCACGGTCTGCCTCGAGGTGCCGTGGGACCGGGTCTGCGCCTACTGGACCGGCGTCATGCCCTTCCCGCCCGACATGTGGCGCCAGGGCCCCGAGGGCGAGGTCATCATCTTCACCCTCGACCCCGCCGCCGCCGACGGCCGCGACATCGTCGTCTGGCCCCCCTCGCCCGAGTGGGTGGCGGCGGCCCGGGCCATGGGCGTCCCCCAGCTGATCGACTGACCATCATTCGAGTAAATAAGGTCCGGAATCCGGACCTTATTTACTCCAGAACGGGGATGGACGGGCGGTCGAACTGGATGCGGGACAGCTCGGCGTAGAGGCCGCCCGCCGCCGACAGCTCCAGGTGGGTGCCCCGCTCCACGATGCGGCCCTCGTCGAGCACGACGATCTCGTCGGCGGCCGCCACCGTGGAGAGGCGGTGGGCGATCACCAGGCTGGACCGGCCCGAGAGGGCCTCGGCCAGCGCCTTCTGGATGAGCAGTTCCGACTCCGAGTCGAGGTGGGCGGTGGCCTCGTCGAGGATCACCAGGGCGGGGTCCTTGAGCAGGAGCCGGGCGATGGCCACCCGCTGCTTCTCCCCGCCCGACAGGCGGTACCCCCGCTCGCCCACCACGGTGTCGTAGCCGTCGGGCAGGCCAGCCACCAAGCTGTGGATGCGGGCCGCCTTGGCCGCCTCCAGCATCTCCGCTTCGGAGGCGTCGGGCCGGGCGTAGAGGAGGTTGTGGCGGACCGTGTCGTGGAACAGGTGGGCGTCCTGCATCACCATGCCGATGCACGCACTGAGGCTGCCGAGGGTGAGGTCCCGCACGTCGTGGCCGTCCACCGACACCACGCCGGCGGTGACGTCGTGGATGCGGGGGAGCAGCATCGCCACGGTGGTCTTGCCCGCCCCCGACGGCCCCACCAGGGCTACGCTCTGGCCCGGGCCGATGGAGAACGACACGTCCTTTAAGACCCAGGACCGCTCGTCGCCGGCGGCCCCGGAGTCGGTGACCTCTCCCTCCAGTGAGGCCAGGGTCACCTCCGCCGCCGGCGGGTAGCGGAACCACACGCCGGACAGCTCGACCCGGCCGGTGGGCGCCACCAGGTCCACGGCCTGCTCGCGCTCGGCGATGGCCGAGGGAAAGTCCAGGACCTCGAAGACCCGCTGGAACGACACCACCGCGCCGGCCAGGTCGACCCGGGCACCGGCCAGCATGGTCATGGGCCCGTACAGCTGGGTCAGGTAGGCCGTGAAGGCGACGATGGTGCCCAGGGTGACGCTGCCGTCGATGGCCATGCGGCCACCGGCCCAGTACACGAGCCCGATGCCCACCGCCGCCACCAATCCGAACATGCCGTGGAAGACGCGGGAGTACACCGCAGTGTCGATGCCGACGTCCCGGAGGCGCCCGGCCCGCTCCGCGAACCCCGCCGTCTCCCTGCGGGGTTGGCCGAACAGCTTGATGAGCAGGGCTCCGCCCACCTGGAACCGCTCGGTCATCTGGGCCGTCATCTGGGCATTGGCGTCCATCTGGTCGGCCATGAGGGCGTGGAGGCGGCCCCGCATGCGGCGCGTCACCATGATGAACAAGGGGGCGATGACGAGGGCCAGGAGGGTGAGCCGCCACTCGAGCAGGAGCATGGCGGCCAAGGTCACCACCAGCCCCAGGAGCGTCTGCATCATGGCGCTGAGGGTCTCCATGAAGACGCGGTGGCCGCCCTGGAGGTCGTTGGTCAGCCGGCTGGTGACGGCCCCGGTCTGGGAGCGGGTGAAGAAGGCGACCGGCATGCGCTGGATGTGGTCGAACAGCGCCACGCGCAGGTCGAAGATGATCCCCTCCCCGATGCGGCTCACGAACCACCGGGTCACGACCTGGCCGATCGTCACGGCCACCGCGGCCAGGAGGATGGCGACGCAGAGGACGTTCAGCAGGCCGAAGTCCCGCTCGGCGATGGCGTCGTCGATGACCGAGCGGTACAGCAGGGGCGGGATGGCGGCCAGCACCGACGTGGCCACGATGGTGGCCACGAGCCACCCGATCTTGCGCCGGTAGCGGCGGGCGAAGCCCCACACCCGGGCGACGAGCTCACGGGAGATGGTGGCGTCGCCGTCCACCTTCCCGTTGTGGATCATCCTCCAGCCGGCGTAGCTGATCACCCCGTAAGTATGAAGCCTCGCCCACCTTTGGGCGCCAGTCCTCCGGGCCCGTCAGGCGGATGCAGTGCCGGGCCACCTCAGGGTGACCAGGCGGCGGCGCCGGCCATCCGGCCATTCTGGTCCCTCATCCGGGTCCGTTTCGGTATCGCTTTCGGGACCAGAACGGTGGGGCCGGCGCCGTCGGGGAGGCAGCATGCGGGGGTGAGCCCGAAGGACTTCTCCGGTACCGGTGCGTCGCCCCTACGCCGGGCCCTCGGCCGGCCCGGGTTCCGGCGCCTGCTGGCCGCGGCCACGGTGTCCCGCTGGGGCGACACGTTCAGCGCCGTGGCCCTGGTGGTGCTGGTCTACCGCCTCACCGGCTCGGGGCTGAAGGTGGGCGTGGCGGTCGCCTTCGAGGTCGTGCCCGTCCTGCTCCTCGGGTTCGTGGCCGGGGCGGTGGTGGATCGCCTGCCCCGCCGCCAGGTGATGATCGCCGCCGACGTGGGCCGGGCCGCCATCGCCCTCGCCCTCGCCGCCTTCGGCTCCCACCTCGGCGTGGTGTACGCCGCCGCCTTCGGGCTGTCGGCCCTGACGGTGTTCTTCAACCCCGCCTCGACCAGCACGGTGCCGGCCCTGGTGCCGCCCGAGGACCTGGTGGGCGCCAACGCCGCCTTGTGGTCGGGGGCGGTGCTGTCGCAGATCGTGCTCGCCCCGGTGGCGGGCGGCCTGGTGGCGTGGGCCGGCACCGGCCCCGCCTTCGTGGTGAACGCCGCCTCCTTCGCCGTGTCAGCCCTGCTCCTGGCCGGTCTGCGCGTGCCCGCCCGAGACGAGGGGAGCTCGCCGCAGCGCCGGGCCCGGGCCTGGAGCGACGTGGCCGAGGGGCTGCGGGTGGTGCGGGACAGCCCGCTGCTGCGCGTGCTGGCCGGCGTGCAGGCCCTCGCCGCCCTGTCGGCCGGGGCCACGTCGGCCCTGCTGGTGGTGCTGGCCGAACGTCACCTCGACGCCGGCCCGGGGCGCTTCGGCCTTCTCCTCGGCGCCATCGGGGTGGGTGCCGGCCTGGGGCCGCTGGTGCTCCAGCGGCTGGTGCCCGACGTTCGCCGCCCCTCGCTCCTGTTCGGCCCCTACCTCCTGCGAGGCGTGGTCGACCTGATCCTGGCTGCGGTGAGTTGGTTCCCGGCCGCCCTGGCCGCCCTGGCCGGCTACGGCGTCGGCACGTCCACCGGCATGGTGACGTGGAACACCGTCTTGCAGTCCAGCGTGGACGACCGCCGGCGGGGGCGCGTCTTCGCCTTCTTCGACGTGATCTGGCAAGCGTCCCGGCTGGCGAGCATCGCCGGCGGCGGGGCGCTGGCCGACGCCGTCGGCATCCGGGCCGTCTACGTCGCCGGCGGACTCCTCCTGCTGGCCGCCGGTGGCCTGGGCCTGGCCCGACGGCGCGCCGTCGTCGAGCCGGTCTGAGGGGGTGCGCGCCAGCCCCGGTCGGTACGCGACAGACTGACGGTCCATGCGGCGGAGACCAACCTGGAGCCTGATCGTCGCGCTCGCCGTCATGGCCGGCGCCCTCATCCTGTCAGGCCCGTCCCCTGCCGGCGCGCTGGTGCCGCCGCCGGCGTCACGGGGCTACTGGTTCGTGGGCGCCGACGGCGGCATCTTCGGGTTCGGCGGGGCACCCTTCTTCGGCTCCACCGGCGCCAACCGGCTCAACCGCCCCATCGTGGGGATGGCGGCCACGGCTACGGGCCGGGGGTACTGGCTGGTGGCGTCCGACGGCGGAGTGTTCTCCTTCGGCGACGCCCAGTTCTACGGGTCCACCGGGAGCGTCCCGCTGAACCGCCCCATCGTGGCCATGGCGGCCACGCCCTCGGGGCGGGGCTACTGGCTGGTGGCCTCGGATGGGGGGGTGTTCGCCTTCGGCGACGCCGTGTTCCGGGGCTCCACCGGGGCCACGCCGCTCAACCGGCCGGTGGTGGCGATGGCCGCCACGCCCTCCGGGCGGGGCTACTGGCTCGTCGCCTCCGACGGGGGGGTGTTCTCCTTCGGCGACGCCGTGTTCCGGGGTTCCACGGGCAGCATCCGGCTGAACCGTCCCGTCGTGGGCATGGCGGCCACGCCGTCAGGCCGCGGCTATTGGATGGTCGCCTCCGACGGCGGCGTCTTCGCCTTCGGCGACGCCGTGTTCCGGGGCTCGATGGGGGCCTCGCCGCTCAACCAGCCCATCGTGGCCATGGCGGCCTCGCCCCGCGGCGTCGTCTACTGGCTGGTGGCCGCCGACGGTGGGGTGTTCGGCTTCGGGGCGGCCACCTTCGCCGGCAGCATGGGCGGCCAGCGGCTCACCTCGCCCATCGTCGGGATGGTGGCCCCTCCGGTGAAGTCGGCCCCCGAGGTGGCCGTCTTCTACTACCCGTGGCACGGCACCCCCGACCGGGACGGCGAGTGGCGGCACTGGGCGTCGCCCGGCCACGTCCCGCCGGCGGACATCGGCGCCAACTACTTCCCGGCCCGCGGCCTCTACAGCAACAACGACCCGGTCCTGCTCGACGCCCACATGGCGGAGATCGCCGCCTCCGGCATCGACACGGTCGTGGCCTCCTGGTGGGGCCGCAACTCCTACGAGGACAAGACCCTCAGCAAGCTCCTCCCCGCCGCCGCTGCCCGCCGGGTCCGGGTCGCCATCCACCTCGAGCCCTACGCCGGCCGCTCGGTGGCCACCATCGAGCAGGACGTGGCCTACCTACGCGGCCTCGGCATCAGGGACGTGTGGATCTACGACTCCGACGACGTCGCCCCCGTCGTGTGGGCCGATGCCAGGGCCCGCATGGGCGTCGACATGCGGATCATGGGCCAGAGCGACAGCCCCACCTCGGTGAAGACGGGCGCCTTCGCCGCCTACGCCCAGTCGGCCGGCTTCGACGGCATCTACACCTACGACACGGTGCGCTACGCCCCGTCCGAGTTCGCGGCCGTGTGCGGGAGTGCCCGCCAGGCCAACCTGCTCTGCTCACCCTCGGTGTCGCCCGGCTACGTGGCCAGCCGCTTCCGCTCCAGCGACACCCAGTTCGTGCCCCGGAACGGCGGGGCCCGCTATGACGCCACCTGGGCCGGCGCCATCGAGGCCGCCGCCGACGTGGTGAGCGTCACCAGCTTCAACGAGTGGCACGAGGGGACCCAGATCGAGCCCGCCGTCCCGCACTGCTTCCCGGACGGCGTGTGCTCACCGGGGTACGACGGCACCTACGGCCTGGGCGGCCCAGCCGCGGCCGGCGCCTACCTGGCCCGCACCCAGCACTGGTCGAGCCGCTACCGGCAGTCCTGAGGGAGCCGAC
This sequence comes from Acidimicrobiales bacterium, assembly GCA_050744785.1. Classification (GTDB taxonomy): domain Bacteria; phylum Actinomycetota; class Acidimicrobiia; order Acidimicrobiales; genus JBOGHQ01. The sequence continues at coordinate 6,727 of JBOGHQ010000094.1, forward strand.
CACCCGCTGGCGCGCTTCTGCGCGCTCACGTCCGGCAGGCGGACTGAGCGCACAGCACGCGGGGCGGACGCAGGTAGGCTGCCGCCGCCTGGCGGCGTGGCCGAGTGGCTTAGGCAAGGGCCTGCAAAGCCCTGTACACCGGTTCGATTCCGGTCGCCGCCTCCAGAGTCAGAGTAGGTAAAGTGCCTGCTCAGGCGCCGTTTTCGTCAACCAAACGGTGTCCGGTCGTTCTCGTTGGTTGACCGCCAGAATCCGTGGTTTCGCTCACCGGTCGCTCACTTTTCGGGGTCTTCTGCTCGATCCGTGGGTGATCTGTATCCGATCGGCTCTGCCAGCCGCGGCAAGGGAGTGAGTCGGCGTGACGGCGGCTCGATGTGGCGCCCGGGTGTGGGCGTGGCCCGCGACGAAGCCGACTCGTCGTGACTACTGAGGGCAACCGGAGCGAAGCACCTCGTGATGATGGGGAAGGTGCGAAGCACACCTTGTAGCAGGAGCGAGGGGTGGGGGTCCGGGGGAGGGGGTGGATAACCCGTCGCTCTGTGGATTTCCACCGCTGTGTCCTCTGGAGTTCCACCGGCCGGCTCGTGGATTGTCCGTGGCGTGCTCTCGTCGGCTGGGGTTCTGGCTCTGAGCGAAGCTGACCGCCGCGCGCGTGTCTCGCCTTCGAACCGCGGTCCCCGGCCGACGAGAGGACGCCAGGGTCTGGCGGCCGGGACGAAACGTGACCTGATAGGAGCCCGGCACCGAGGTGCCTTCGAGGTGCTCGGTCCGCTCGTCCCGACCGACAGAGCCGTCTCGTCCCGAACAGACAGGAGTCGACATGACCAAGATGCCAGAACGAACCCGTGTCGTCACGGGTGGAGTGGACACCCATGCCGAGCTGCACGTCGCCGCGGTGATCGACGAGGTCGGCCGGGTGCTGGGCACCGAGAGCTTCGAGGCCTCGACACGGGGCTATGGCCGCCTGCTGGCCTGGATGCGTTCGTTCGGCGAGCTCGCCGACGTCGGCGTCGAGGGCACCGGCAGCTACGGGGCGGGCCTGGATCGCTACCTGAGCGCACAGGGTGTGCAGGTGGTCGAGGTGGTCCGCCCCAACCGCCAGAAGCGCCGCCGACGGGGCAAGTCCGATCCGCTCGACGCCGAGGAGGCGGCCCGGGCGGCGCTCAACGGCGAGGCGTCGGGGGCGTCGAAGGCCAAGACGGGCGCGGTGGAGTCCCTGCGGGCTCTGCGCGTCGCCCGCCGGGGGGCGGTGAAGGCCCGCACCCAGGCGGCCAACTCGATCACCGCCCTGGTGGTCTCGGCGCCCGAGGATCTCCGCTGCCGTCTGGCGGGGCTGTCCACCGACAAGCGGGCGGCGCTGGCGGCCCGCTTCCGTCCCGGCGAGCTGACCGACCCGGCCGAGGCCACCAAGGCGGCGCTGCGCTCCGTCGCCCGCCGGTACCGCCAGCTCGACGCCGAGATCGCCGAACTGGACAAGGCCATGGAGCCCCTCGTCGTCGCGGCCGCACCGGCCGCCATGCTGGCCAAGCCGGGCGTCGGCCCCCGGGTGGCGACCGCATTGCTGGTCACCGCCGGTGACAACCCCGAGCGCATGCGATCCGAAGCCGGCTTCGCCGCCCTCTGTGGCGCCAGCCCGGTCGACGCCTCCTCCGGCAAGCAGACCCGCCATCGCCTCAACCGAGGAGGAGACCGCGAGGCGAACTCGGCCCTGTGGCGGATCGTCCAGACCAGGATGCGCTTCGACCCCCGGACCCAGGACTACGTCGAGCGGCGGACCAAGGAGGGCAAGACCAAGGCAGAGATCGTCCGCTGCCTCAAGCGCTACGTGGCTCGGGAGATCTACAAGACGCTGGTCTGTGCCGCCAGGCCGGCCGGCACCGGCCTCGCCCGAGCAGCCTGACCCCACCGACAGGCTTGTGGGCAACCGCGACCCAACAGCCCGAAATCTCCGCCGATCTCTTGACATAGGAGCTT
>JBOGHQ010000095.1:0-8416 GCA_050744785.1 Acidimicrobiales bacterium
CCGCGTGCCGGTCACCACCGCCTCCGACGCCCACGACCTGCCCGACGTGGCCGACCGGAGCGCCGACCTCCGGGCCCTGGTGCGGTCGGCCGGCTACGAGGAGCTCACCGCCTACCGGGCCCGCCAGCCCCGGCCCGTCGTCCTGGGGGAGTGATGAGCCCGCCCGCCGCCGGCCCCGCGGCCGAACCCGAGGAGCCCGCCTTCCTCTCCGAGGGCGGCCAGGCCCACCTCCAGCGGCTCATGGCCACGTGGGGGATGATGGCCGACCTGTCGCGCGCCGACCTGCTGCTGTTCGTGCCGGCGGTGGACGCCGCGTCGGACCAGTTCGTGGTCTACGGCCAGATGCGGCCCACCACCAGCCAGACCCTGTACCACGACGACCTGGTGGGATGGCCGGTCAGCGAGACGGAACGCCCCTTGGTCGTCCGGGCCTGGCGGCTGGGCGAGATCGTGGAGGGTGAGGCCAGCGCCGACCGGGGGGAGCGGGCCCGGGTCCAGTGCATCCCGGTGCGCTGGAAGGGCCAGCTGGTGGCCGTCCTCACGCGCGAGTCGCCCTTGTCGGTGGGCGGCCGGCGGGCCGGCGAGCTGGAGCGGGTCTACGTGGAGACCTTCGACCGGCTGGCCCGGATGGTGGTCAGCGGGCGCTTCCCGTTCGAGGAGGAGGACGCCCCAACCGCCGAAGCTCCCCGGGTCGGCGACGGCGTGCTCACCCTCGACGCCACCGGCCGGGTCGAGTACGCCTCGCCCAACGCCGTCAACGCCCTGCACCGCATGGGCATCTACTCCAACGCCGAGGGCCTCCGCCTCGACGAGCTCGGGGTGGAGGAGACCGCCATCCAGAAGTCGTTCTTCCAGGCCATGCCGGTGACCGAGGAGATCGGGCGCCACCCCGACGTCATCGTCCTGCTGCGCTGCATCCCCCTCCTCGACAACGACGACGTGACCGGCGGCCTGGTGCTGCTGCGCGACGTCACCGACCTGCGCCGAAGGGACCAGTTGCTGGTGTCCAAGGACGCCACCATCCGCGAGGTCCACCACCGGGTGAAGAACAACCTGCAGACCATCTCCTCGCTGCTGCGCCTCCAGGCCCGCCGCCAGCCCCACGGCGACGGGCGGGAGGCGCTCGCCGAGGCCGAGCGCCGCATCCGGTCCATCGCCCTGGTGCACGAGATCCTGTCGCGCGACCCGAGCCAGCAGGTGCCCTTCAACGAGATCATCGACCCCCTGCTCCGCATGGCCAGGGAGGTGTCTCTCGCGCCGGACGGCCCGGTGACCTTCACCGCTTCCGGCGACGCGGGCCAGCTACCCGCCGAGCTGGCCACCCCGCTGGCCGTGGTGATCAACGAGCTGCTCCAGAACGCGGCCGAGCACGCCTTCCCGGCCGGCCGGTCGGGCCGCGGCGGCGACCCTGTGGTGGCGGTGGTGCTCCACAACGACGGCGGCGAGCTGGTGGTGCAGGTCAGGGACAACGGTTGCGGACTGCCCGAGGGCTTCTCCATCGAGCGCACCGCCACGCTGGGCCTGTCCATCGTGCGGGACCTGGTCACCGGCCAGCTGGGCGGCTCCATCCGCATGCAGACCGACGGCGGCACCGTGGTGGAGCTGCGCGTCCCGCTGGACCTCGATCGGGCCGACCCCACTGCTCTCGAGTAAGTGGCCCTCGGAACCCGAGGGCCACGTACGCGGGAGCGTTGGGAGGGTCAGGAGGCGGCGGGCTGGCGCTGCCGGGACACCCAGACCCGGCGCAGCTTGCGGCGCTCCTCTTCGGAGGTGCCGCCCCAGACGCCCGACTCCTGGTTGGTGGCCAGGGCGAACTCGAGGCACTGCTGTTGGGCCGGGCAGGTGCGGCACACTGCCTTGGCCGCCTCGATCTGCTCGACGGCGGGACCCGTGGTGCCGACGGGGAAGAAGAGCGACGGGCTGGTGTCGCGGCATGCAGACAGCTCCCGCCAGTCATCGGTATCCCAGTCGATGGAGCGGCTCCACATGAGGGCCAACGTTTTCATCCTCCTCGAAGCGGTCGAGCCGTGGCGGGCATGTGATTTCTTTCACAAGGTAGCACCATCACTGGCGCCGTGCCAACTCAGGGTGCCTGAAGGCTAGCGTCCACCATGCTCCTCAGCAAGGGCCCCGTCAGAAATCAGCGCCAATTTGTCACGGTCCTCGCTCATCGCGGTTGGAGTGCCGCGTTCAGTGCTGATCTGACCGGTGCATCCGGGCCAGGCGAGAACACCCTGGCCGCGTTCGAGGCGGCTCGGGCAGCAGGGGCCGACGGGGTGGAGCTGGACGCGCGCCGTACCGCCGACGGCGTGCTCGTCGTGCACCACGATCCAGTCCTGCCCGATGGGCGGCCAGTCCACACCCTGCGGGCCGCAGAGCTCCCCGACCACGTGCCCACCCTGGAAGCGGCCCTGGAGTGCTGCCGGGGACTGGTGGTGGACGCCGAGGTCAAGAATCTTCCCACCGAGCCTGGCTTCGACCCCACCGAGTCAGTGGCGGCCGCGGTGGCGGAGCTGGCGGCCCGGATGGGCGTGGCCGGTGACGTGGTGGTGTCGTCGTTCTCCCTGCCGTCGGTCGACGCGGCGCGGGCGGCGGGCACCGGCGTGGCCACCGCCTGGCTGACCCTCGCCGCCTACGACCAGCTGGAGGCCCTGGCCCTGGCCGCCGATCACGGCCACGACGCGCTGCAGCCCCGGCACGAAGCCGTGACCGCTGAGCTGGTGGCGGCCGCCCACCAGCGGGGCCTGGACGTGCACGCCTGGACGGTGGACGACCCTGAGCGGATCGAGGCCATGGCCACGGCCGGTGTCGATGCCGTGATCACCAACCGGCCCGACGTGGCCCTGCGGGCCCTGGGCCGCTGACCGCATCGCCTCCGAGCGCTTCATGCCGCCGAGATCGACCGCTGGTGGTCGATCCCCGCGGCAAGAACGGTGCGGGGGAGCGGCTACTCCGGCAGAGGCAGCAGGACGTGGAGGCAGTCGGGCCGGTGGGCCAGCTCCAGCCGCTCCGCCGTGCCCAGGTAGTCGCCGTCGACCTGGTGGGGGAAGGGGCGGTGGCCCTCGACAGTTAGGTGCTCGAGGCCGGTCCGCACCTCCACGCCGTCCCGGTCCTCCAGGTTCCCCCGGCCGGCCAGGGCCGAAAGGGCGGCACCCACCAGGGTGCTGGCCGACAGGTCCCGCAGCACCACGAGCGACAGCGCCGTGTCGAAGCCGGTGCCCGGGACCAGGTGGAAGGGCCGGGGCCCGAGGAAGGTGTAGGGGTCGGTCTTCAGGCACACCGCGAAGTAGCCGTGGTCGATGGCCTCGCCGTCGGGCAGGTGCACGGTGAAGTGGGGCTTGACCCGGTCGTAGCCCCCGGCCCAGGTCCGCACCGCGGCGGCCGCGAAGAGCCCGTGGCCGAGCCACCGCTTGAGATCGGCGCGGCGCTCCACCAGTTCCACCACGGCGGCGTCGAACCCCATGCCCAGGTTGAACAGGAAGTAGCGCTCCCCGACCGCGCCCACTCCCACCCGGCGCCGGGAGCCGGCCTCCAGCGCGGCGGCCAGGCGCCGGGCGGCCGGGATGGGCCGGTTGGGCAGGCCGATGGTGCGGGCGAAGACGTTGGTGGAGCCCCCCGGCAGGGCGCCCAGGGCGGTGGTGGACCCCACCAGCCCGTTGGCCACCTCGTTGACGGTGCCGTCGCCGCCAAGAGCAACCACCGCGTCCAGCCCGTCGGCCACGGCCTGGCGGGCCAGGGCGCAGGCGTGCTCGCGCGCCGCCGTGGTGGCCACGGTGACCTCGAAGTGGTCCCGTAGAGCTTGCTCGACCTGCTCGCAGGTGTGGCTGTTCACCGCCGAGGCGGTGGAGTTGACCACGAGGAGGACCCTCATCCCGGGGCGCCCTCCGCCGTGACCATGGAGGTCAGGCGTCCTCCTCTGCCGCGGCCCGCAGTTGGGCCAGGCTCCGGGCCAGGAGGCGGGACACATGCATCTGGCTGATGCCCAGCTGGCCGGCGATCTCGGACTGCGTCATCCCCTCGAAGAACCGCAGGTGGAGGATCATCTGCTCCCGGCGGGGCAGCTGGTCCAGCAGCGGCGACAGCGCCACGCGGTGCTCGGCGTCGACCAGGCCGGCGTCGTCCTCGCCCAGGTGGGCGGACATGCTGTCGCCCTCGTCGTCGCCGGGGCTGGGCGCGTCGAGCGATGCGAAGCGGTAGGCCTGGCCTGCTTCCAGGGCCTCGAGGACCTCTTCCTCGGAGACCTGGGCCTCGTTGGCCAGCTCGGGGATGGTGGGCGAGCGGCCCAGCTCCTGGCTGAGGGTGCTCACGATCTTGCCCAGCCGCAGGTAGAGCTCCTGCATGCGGCGGGGGGCCCGCACCGCCCAGCCCTTGTCCCGGAAGTGGCGCTTCAGCTCCCCGACGATGGTGTGGGTGGCGTAGGTGGAGAACTCCACCCCCCGCCCCGGGTCGAACCGGTCCACCGCCTTGAGGAGCCCCACCGATGCCACCTGGACCAGGTCGTCCAGCGGCTCGCCGCGGTTGCTGAACCGCCGGGCCAGGTACTCGGCCAGGCCGAGGTGGGCCTCGATGAGCTCGTCGCGCATCGCGGGGGCGCGCGTCTCGGCGAACTCCGCGAACTTGCGCCGCAGGTCCTCGCGCTGGTCTGCGTCGAAGCTCACGAGCCCGCCTCCGCCCCCGTGTGCGTCATGGCCGTCCGGAGGTGTCGTGGCGCCGCTTCAACAGCCGGAAGCACGCTTGTCCGCCGTCGCTCCGGTACACCTCGTACTCGTCGACCAGGGCGGCGAGGATCTGGCGGGAGAAGGCGGCCAGCATCGGGTCGGTCTCGTCGTCGTCGAACGAACCCATCCCCTCGACCTCGAGGGCCTCGTCGGTCACCGAGTAGCGGATGTCGACCGTTCCCCGCCGGCCCCTGCTGCCAATGAGCGCAAAGCACAGCTCGTCGATGGCCAGGCGGAGGTCCTCGACCTCGTCGTAGGTGAACCCGAGGCGGCTGGCCAGCCCGGAGGCGGTGACACGGGCGAGGCGGAGGAACTCTGGAGTGGCCGGAACGGCCAAACGCACCTCGTCCTGCCTCGCCACCGTTCCTCCTCCGGTCAAGCCGGCCACGCTAGTGCAGCCCGGTTGGTACGGCGGAAGCAGGTAGGCGAGTATGCGGACGTGAAGGTGGCGGTGTGCGTCAAGCAGATCCCCGACCCGGCCACCCCCGGCCGGCTGGACCCGGCGACGCGCACCCTGGTGCGTGACGGCAAGCTCATCCTCGACGACTCCGATGCCTATGGCGTGGAGATGGGCCTCCAGCTGGCCGACGCCGCCGGCGGGGGCGAGGTGGTGCTGGTCTCCATGGCGCCCCGAGGCGAGACCGGCGGCCTGCGCAGCGCCCTCGCCATGGGCGCCCACCGGGCCCTGCTCGTGAGCGACGACGCCCTGGTGGGCTCCGACGCCCTGGGAACGGCCAGGGTGCTGGCCGCCGCCCTCCGGCGGGTGGAGCCGGACCTGGTGATCGCCGCCACCGAGTCCACCGACGGCTACACCGGCACCACCCCGGTCCAGCTGGCCGAGCTGCTGGGCCTCCCGTCGGTGACGTTCGCCCGGCGGGTGGAGGTGGCCGGCGATGAGCTGCGGGTGGAGCGCCAGACCGAGGCGGGCTACGACGAGGTGGCCTGCCCCCTCCCGGCGGTGGTCACCGTCACCGCCGGCGTGGTGGAGCCCCGCTACCCGTCCTTCAAGGGGATCATGGCGGCCAAGACCAAGCCGGTGGAGCAGCTGGGGCTGGCCGACCTCGGCCTGGCCGCCTCCGAGGTGGGGTGGGCCGGGGCCCGCCAGGAGATCGTCGAGGTGGCCCCCGCCGAGCAGCGGGCCGGGGGCGAGATCGTCGTGGACCAGGGCGACGCCCACGAGCGAGTCATCGAGTTCCTCGAGCGCTGGAAGGTGATCTGACCGGGTGGTCGAACGCATCTGGGTCGCCGTCGAGTCGGCCTCGGGCGTCCCGCTGCCGGTGGGCTTGGAGCTGCTGGCTGCGGCCAGGCGCACGGCCCGCGTCGTGGAGGCCTTCCACTGGGGTGACGACGGTGCCGCGGTGGCCGCGGTGGTGGGCCGCCACGGCGCCCAGCGGCTGCTGTCCGTGGGCGGCCTGGACGGCGCCCTGCCGGGCGCGCCCGTGGCGGCCGCCGTGGCGGCCGGGATCGAAGGGGGCGACCGCCCCGACGCCGTCTTCCTCGCCACGACCTATGACCAGCGCGACATCGCCGGCCGGCTGTCGGCCCGGCTCGACCGGCCCGTGCTCACCAACGCCGTCGGTCTGGCCTGGGGCGACGGCGGCCCGGTGGCCGAGCACGCCGTGTTCGGGGGCGCCACCGTCGTGCGGGCCCGGCTCACCGGCGAGGCGCCCCACCTGCTGGTGTTCCGCCCCAAGGCCTTCGCTCCGGAGCCGGGCGAGGCCGGCGGGGCGCCGGCCGATGTCGAGGCCCTCCCCGTGCCCGACCTCGGTACCACGGTGGGGGCCCGGGTGACCCAGACCCATGCCGAGGAGCGGTCGGGGCCGAAGCTGGACGAGGCGGCGGTGGTGGTGGCGGGCGGGCGGGGGCTCGGCGACCCGTCCCGTTTCGAGCTGGTCGAACGCCTGGCCCGGCGCCTGGGCGGTGCCCCTGCCGCCACCCGGGCCATCGTCGACGCCGGCTGGGTGCCCTACGCCTACCAGGTGGGCCAGACCGGGAAGACGGTGAAGCCCACCGTCTACGTGGCGTGCGGCATCTCGGGTGCGACCCAGCACCTTGTGGGAATGAAGGGGGCGGCCCACATCGTGGCCATCAACAAGGATCGTGACGCGCCGATCTTCGCCATCGCCGATCTCGGCGTGGTGGGCGATGTCACCAAGGTGCTGCCTCGACTGCTCGAGGCGCTCGAGGCCCGTGGGACCAGAGGAGGACAGCAGTGAGAGGTCGTCGGCGTGCAGCCGTGCTGGTGGCGGCGGTGGCGGCGTCGGCCGCAGCCATGGGGGCGTGCGGCGGGGACGACAGCGCCGAGGCGGCGAGGGAGCTGCGCCGGCGCACGGCGGGGCAGGAGCTGGAGGTGAAGGGTGTGCCCGAGGGCGGCATCCTCACCGGCAACACGGTCGAGTTGGAGCCGTCCGGGGCGGGCGTGCGGATCGTGGAGCCCGACGGCGACACGTCCGGCAGGACCGGCCACTACGTGGTCTTCCTCGACCGCGACCCGGTGCCCCTCGGGGACCGCATCCCCGAGGCGGGCGAGAACGTGGTGGAGGCCTTCGAGAGTCCCATCCAGCTCACCGGGCTGACGCCCGGTCGCCACACCGTGTCGGTGGTGCTGTCCGACGGGGCCCGGCGCCGCATCGGCGAGACCGAGGCCCGCACCGAGATGACCGTCCAGCAGCCCACCCTGTCGGCCACCGCCGAGGACGTGGAAGCCAAGGACCCGGTGGTGATCGACGTGGAGGTGCAGGGGGCCCAGCTGGTGGAGCCCAACGGCGACACGTCCGGCACCACCGGGCACCTCGCCGTCTTCATCGACCGGGAGCCCACCGCCGTCGGCGCCCCCGTGCCTCAGGAGCTGGGCATCGTCTTCACCGCTCAGGACCGTATCGTCCTGGAGGACCTCGGCGGCGGGGAGCACGAGCTGTGGGTCGTGCTGGTCAACGGGGCCGGCGTGCCCTTCGACCCCATGGTCGCCGACAAGGTGACCGTCGAGGTGGGCTGACGGCTCACCGGCGCCGACCGTCGTACCCTTGGGGCGTGGCCGGCTGGCCCCCCGATCCCGAGCAATGGTCCGACGAGCAGTGGCTGGCGTGGCTGAACGAGACCGACGGCGTGCCCCCGGAAGGAGCCGAGGCCGCCGCCGCTGAGGCGGGCGGGGACCTCGAGCCCGAGGAGTCGTGGCGGAGCAAGGGCATGGGCACCCAGCTGGTGGCGGCCGCCATGATCGGCCTGGCCGAGGCCCTCCACGGTCCGCGGGAGAAGCCCGCCATCGTGATCGATGCGTCGGGCGACAAGCCCAACGACGACGGGCTGGACCTCCAGCTGGACCCGGACCACCCCGAACAGAGCGTGGTGGTGGTCCGCCCCTGGCTCCTCCGCCACCTCGCCGAGCGCCCGCCGGGCCCCTAGCGTCCGCGCCCCCCCGCCGCGTTCTTGCCGCGGGAATCGACCGCAGGCGGTCGATTTCCGGTGCAAGAAGCGGGAGGTGGGGGGAACCGGCCTAGCGCTCGCCGGCGGCCAGCTGGTCCCGCCGCCGCTCGAGGTCGGCGATCTCGGCCACGAGGCGGGCCCTGGTCTCCATCTCGAGGCGGCGCACCCGGTCGATCTCCTCCTGGTCGGCCTGGAAGGCGGCCGCCAGCCGCCGGCGCTCCGTCTCCGCCGCGGCCCGGGCCTCCTCCAGCCCGGCGGCCAGGGACCGCCGCTCC
>JBOGHQ010000096.1:0-4381 GCA_050744785.1 Acidimicrobiales bacterium
GTGGGCGACCTGTGGTTCGTGCCCGCCCTGCACGGGCTCGGCGCGCCGGTCTGGGACTTCGGGGCCCGCGGCACCCTGGTCGGGGTGGCCCGCGGCATGGGGCGGGCCGAGCTGGCGCGGGCCGTGCTGGAGGGAGTGGCCCACCGGGGTGCCGACCTGGTGGAAGCGGCCGAGGCCGACACCGGCACGACCATCCCGTCGCTACGGGTGGACGGGGGCATGGCCGCCAACCCCTTCTTCGTCCAGGCCCTGGCCGACGCCTGCCAGCGGCCGGTGGAGCTGGCGCCGGTGCGGGAGGCCACCACCCTGGGTGCCGGCTACCTGGCCGGCATGGCCGTGGGCCTCTGGGCCGGCGAGGACCAGGTGGCGGAGGCATGGGCGCCCCGGGCGGTGGTGGAGCCCCGGCGCCGGCCCGACCGCGACCGCTGGCGCGACGCCGTGGCCCGCGCCACCCGCGCCGTGCCGGAACTGAGCACTCTCGACTTCTGACGGCACGACGGGGCGCCGCGCCGTACCCTCGATGCCACGTCGACAAGGGGGGGCCCGATGTCGTACCCGGCCACGTTCGAGCTCAACGCCGAGACCAAGATCGCCAACTGGCGGCCACTGGTGCACTGGCTGCTCGCCATCCCGCACCTCTTCATCGCCTACCTGCTGGGCCAGGTCGGCCAGCTCCTGGCCTTCATCAGCTGGCTCATCATCGTCTTCACCGGCCGGCTTCCCGCGGGGTTGGCCAACTTCCAGTGCCTCGTCATCCGCTACACCACCAGGGCCTACACCTACGCGCTCTGGCTGCGCGAGCCGTACCCGCCGTTCGACTTCACGCCGTCGCCCGAGGACCCCGGAGGCGACCCGGTCGTGGTGACCATCGCCCCCGTCCTCGAAGACCGCAACCGTCTCACCGTCGGCCTGCGCCTGATCTGGATCATCCCCGTCGCACTCTTCGGCTTGGTGCTGTCGGTGGCGGCCATGGCGGTGACGTTCGTCTCGTTCTTCGCCGTGCTGTTCACCGGCCGCTACCCGGTGGGCATGCACTCCTTCATGGTGCGCGTCGGCGGGTACTACGTCCGCTTGAGCGCCTACGGCTACCTGCTGGTCGACGACTACCCGCCCTTCGCGCTGGAGTAGGCCAGCGGCCGCTCAGGGCGCCGGCGCCGGCACGTCCGGGGCCCGCAAGAGGTCCGCCATGGCGGCGCCGCTGATGGGCGGCGAGAACAGGAACCCCTGGGCGTGGCTGCAGCCGAGGGCCCGGAGCTGCTCCAGCTGGGCCCGGGTCTCGACCCCGTGGGCCGCCACCCGGATGCCCAGCTCCCCGGCCAGCACCACCAGTGAGCGGACCACGGCCAGGTCGCCGGCGTCGTCGGCGACGCCCTGCACGAGGCTGCGGTCCACCTTCACGGCGTGCACGGGGAACAGCTTCAGCTGGCGCAGGGCCGAGTAGCCCCGACCAAAGTCGTCGATGCCCAGCCGCACCCCGAGGCGGCCGATGCGCCGGGCCGAGTCGGAGACCGACATCCCCCGGCCGATGATGGCCTCCTCGTGGGTCTCGAGGGTGAGCCGCCCCGGTGCCAGCCCGGTGATGCCGAGGATCTCGGCCACCTGGTCGGCCAAGTCGACCGAGGCCAGCTGCCCGAGGGTGATGTTCACGTGCAGATGGAGGGCCGGCAGCCCTTCCCGCTCCCAGTCCGTCACCTGGCGGCAGGCCTGCTCGAGCACCCACGCGCCCAGGCGGAGCGAGAGCCCGCTGCGCTCGGCGATGGGCACGAACCGGGCCGGGCCCACCTCGCCGCGGGTGGGGTGGCGCCACCGGGCCAGGGCCTCCACGCCGACGATGCGGCTGGTGGCCAGGTCCACGACCGGCTGGTAGGCCAGGCGCAGCTCGCCCCGGTCGAGGGCAGCCCGCAGCTGGCCCTCCAGCTCCATGCGGTTGACGGCCTCGATGTTCATCTCGGAGCGGTAGACCTCCCACCGCCCCTTGCCCCGCTCCTTGGCCCGGTACATGGCCTGATCGGCCTCCCGGAGGGGATCGGGGTCGATGACGAAAGGGGCCTTGGCGAACGAGACCCCGATGCTGGCGCTCACCGCCAGCTGGGTACCGGCCAGGCTGAAGGGGTCCTCCAGCGCCTTGAGCAGCCGGTCGGCCACGTCGATGCCGTCGTCGTCGGAGCGCAGCTTCTCCAGCAGCACGCAGAACTCGTCGCCGCCGTAGCGGGCCAGAGTGTCGCCGGGGCGGAGGCAGGCCTGGAGGCGCTGGGCCACCGCGGCCAGCAGGTCGTCGCCCCGGTCGTGGCCGAGGTTGTCGTTGATGGCCTTGAAGCGGTCCAGGTCCATGAAGAGCACACCGAGGGGCTCGCCGTCCCGTCGGGTGCGGGCAAGGGCCTGCTCGAGGCGGTCCAGGAAGAGAGCCCGGTTGGGCAGCCCGGTGAGGTCGTCGTGGAAGGCCTGCTCCACGTAGATGGCGGCATTGCCCAGGGCGGCGCCGGCGTGGGAGGCCAGCAGGTCCATGCACTCGACCTCGTGGGGGTAGGGCGAGGTGCGGGTGAGGCTGCCCGCCACCAGCGCGCCGGACAGGTCACCGCCCGACCAGATGGGGCTGCCCACCAGGAAGCGGTAGCCGGCATCGAGGGCGGGCCTCACGCCGAGCGGCCAGCCGGAGTGCTCGTCCAGCACCACGGTCTGGCGGCGCCCGTGCACCAGGCCGGCCGCGCCGGTGTCCAGCGCCCCGACCGGGGCCGGCTCGGGACTGACGCCGCGAGCCCGGGCGACCCGCCAGGTGCCGGCCTGCTCGTCGAACAGGCAGACCTCGGCGCCGTCGAAGCCGAGCTGGAGGGCCGAGGTGACGACGGTACCCAGCACCTCGCCGCGGTCGAGCGTGCTCATGGTGCGGGCCGCCTCCGCCACCACGGCCAGCAGCGTGGCCCGCGACTCGGACTCGGCCCGCGCCTCGGCCGACGCCGCCGCCTGGACCAGCAGCTCGCGGGACAAGAAGTTGGCCACATAGGCGACGAGGGCCAGGCCGCCGAGCCGGACCACGCACGCGGCCAGGGTGGTGTCCCAGTCGTCGAGGGCCAGCACGCCCAGGTAGCCGGCCGCGGTAAGGGCCAGGAGGGCGGCCTGGCCGCGAGGCGGGTAGGTGACGGCGAACAGCACGATGGCCAGGGCGTAGAGCAGGAAAAGCTCGGAGTGGGCCCCGCCGGTGATGGCCACACCCAAGGTGACCAGGGCGATGTCGACCACCGACCACGTGTAGAGCCAACGGGTGCCACTGGGCCGGTGCAGCAGCTCCTCCCACGGCACCCGGGTGATGAGGTAGGCGACGTCGACGGTGATCAGCACCACCAGGGCGGTGAGCCTGGGGTTGGGGTCCTCCTGGGCCAGCACGGCCACGGCCATGATCCCCACCACCAGCAGCCGGGTGAGGACGCCGACGCGCAGAGCCCGCCGGCGGAAGGGCTGGAGGCCGGTGGCGTCGGGCCGGCCCGCGGCGGTCACCGCGCCCGCCGGCGGTTGCAGTTCGGCCACTTCGAAACGATAGAGCCGCCGTCAGGCCGTGACGAGGCGCGCCGTGGCCCGCCGGCCGGGCAGCTTGACCACCTCGATGGCATGGGGCAGCTCGGCCTTCACGGCGTCGTCGTGGGTGACCACGAGCACTTGGCGGAAGCGCCCCTTCAGACGCTGGAGGGCGCCCAGCACGCGCCGCTTGCGGTCCTCGTCGAGGGGGCCGAACACCTCGTCCAGCACCAGCAGGCCCACGCTGCCGCCCGAGAGCAGGCGCACGTGCTCGCTGATGGCCACCCGCACGGCCAGGTTGGCCAGGTCGGTCTCCGAGCCCGAGAAGCGGGCCATGCCGTGGTCGAGGCCTCGGTCACAGATCTGGATCTCGTAGGTGTCGGGGTTGAGCTTCAGCTCGTCGTACTCGTGGTCGGTGAGCTCGGCGAACAGGTCGGCGGCCTGGGTGGCCAGGCGGGGCCCGACGGTGGCTACCACGCTGTTGCGGAAGGCCGAGAGCAGGTCGGCCACCCGACCCAGGTGGCGGGTCTCCTCCACCAGCTCGGCCAGGCGGGCGTGCTGGGCCTCGGCGTCGGCCAGCCGCCGGGCCGTCTCCGTGGCGGCCACGCCCAGCTTCTCGGCCTGCAGGCGGGCCTCGCCGGCCAACTTTTCTGTGGCCTCGGCAGCCTGGGCCGCGCCGGCCCGTTGCTCCCGTGCCCCCTGCAACTGATCGGGGTGGAAGCCGAGGGCCCGAGCCGTGGCCCGCAGCTCCTCCAGCCGGTCGGCGGCGGCGTCCCGGCGGGCCTGCTCCGCCTCGTGCTGGGCGACGAGGGCGGGGCGTCGCTCGAGCAGGACCCGCAGCCGGGCCGCCTCGACCGCCGCGGCCCGGGCC
>JBOGHQ010000097.1:0-2494 GCA_050744785.1 Acidimicrobiales bacterium
CGCCGGGACCCACGCACTGAGGAGGCGGGCCGCCCTGGCGGCGGCGGTCCTCGCGGTGGCGGGGCGTGCGGCGCCCCCGGCCCTCCGCTCCCTGACCGCCCCCCGGTCGTGGGCATCACCCTGCGCGAGTACGCCATCGATCCGTCCGGCGCCATCCCGCGGGGCCGGGTGGTGTTCGAGGTGCGCAACGCCGGCCAGCGCGAGCACCGGCTCTCGCTGGTGAATCTGGCCAAGGACATGCCCCCGATCCGCCAACAGTTCGAGGGCAAGGAGCGCCGGGTGGTGGACGAGCTGGCCGCCACCCCGAACCGGCCCCCCGGGTCCCGGGACGTGTTCGCCGTCAACCTCCCGCCCGGGCGGTGGGCGTTCATCTGCTTCCTGATCGACGACGACGGGCTCTCCCACGCCAAGTCGGGCATGGCCACCGAGTTCCGGGTGGCATGAACCGTTCGCGGCGCCCGCTCACCGCCTTGGCGGTGGTGGTGGCAGTGGTGGCAGTGGCCGCCCCCTCGCCCGCCGCGCCCCGCCCGTGGACCCGCACGGCCGACCTCGGCACGCCGAGGGTCGCCCACACCCTCACCGTGCTGGAAGGCCCGAGATGCGGGCCGAGCTGCGGGAAGGTCTTGGCTGCCGGCGGCCTGCGAGGGGCGGGCGAACTTCTCGAGACGGCCGAGCTCTACGACCCCGTGGCCCGAACATGGACCCCAACCGGCTCAGCTCCCCGACCACGCCAAGGGCACACGGCGACGCTCCTGAGCGACGGCCGGGTGCTGGTCGTCGGAGGCACGATCGTGGATGGGGGGCTCCCCTCGCCCACCGCTGACATCTACGACCCCACCACCGGCGCGTGGTCAACCACGGGTGCAATGAGGATCGGCCGGGCGGGCCATGCCGCCGTGCTCCTGTCTGGGCCCGACTGCGGTTCGAACTGCGGCAAGGTGCTCGTCGCCGGTGGCCAGACCGACCAGTCTCCTGGTCAGGAAAGCTCCGACGAGACGTCGGTGGCAGAGCTCTACGACCCGCGCAGCGGAAGCTGGGAGTTGACCGGATCGCTCGTCATCCCTCGGTCCGCCCCGACGTTGGCGGTGCTGCTCACCCCGCCGGGGTGTGCGCTGCGATGCGGAAAGGTGCTCCTGGTCGGTCGCTCACGAGCCTCGCACCTCAACGACAACCGACAGGCGACCGAGCTGTACGACCCGGTGACCGGCCTGTGGTCCCCCGCCGGGACTCGAACCACCTTCGGGTACCCGGGCGCCATGGCCCAGCTCCTTGACGGCACCGTCCTGGCCGTTGATTACTCCAACGACGCCATCACCAGGCTGCCGCGGGCCGCGGATCGCTTCAATCCTCAGACCGGCGCCTGGACTCCCGCGCCTCCCCCTCCGATCGACGAGGTCCGTTTCCTCCTCCGCCTGCCCGACGGGCGGCTGCTGGCCACCGATGGCGGCGCGGGGGGGACAACCGTGTTGTACCGACCAGTGGACGACCGCTGGGAGGTGAGCGACCCGTTGAATGACGCTCGCGCGGGTCCCGGAGCCGTCGTGCTCGGGTGCCGGAGCAGCCGGGGCCGCGTGCTCGTGGCCGGCGGGGCTGTGCCCGTCCCCGGCGGATTGGTCGTGCTCGCCGGCTCGGAGCTGTTCGACCGGGTGCCGACGGTCCAGGCCGTGGCGCCGGCGGCCGGGCCCCTGGCCGGGGGCACCACCGTCAAGCTGAGCGGGACCGGCCTGGCGCCCGACCGCGCCGTGGTGGTGCGCATCGGCGACCGGGACGCCACCGTGGTCGACGCCGACCCGGCCGGCGCCGGGATCACCGCCGTCACGCCGGCAGGGGCGGCCCAGGGGCCCGTTCCCGTCACCGTCACCGTGGACGGCGTGCCGGCCGAGGTCTGTGCCCCCCCCTTCGCGTACGGCCCCAACCCCACCGGCCCGAACATCCGGGAGCTGTCGGTGGTGGGCACCAGCGTGGTCGAGGGCGACCGGGGCGCCACGCCGGCCACCTTCCGGGTGAACCTCAACCAGCCGCTGGACCGCCCCGTCAGCGTGAGCTGGGCCACCCACGACGCCACCGCCACCGCCGGCCAGGACTACGAGGCGGCCCGGGGCAGCGTCGCCATCCCCGCCGGCCAGACCGGCACCGACGTGGTCGTCAATGTGCTGGGCGACACCATCGACGAGCCCGACGAGACCTTCACCCTGGCCGTGGCCGCCGACGACGCCGGCCTGCGGGTGGCCGTCCCCCAGGCCGTGGCCACCATCGTGGACGACGACGGCCCACCGACGCCCGCCGTCGCCCCGCCCTCCGCACCGAGCCCCGACCCCGCCCCCCCCGGTCCGGTCCCCCCCCAGCCAGGTGGCACGGCTGGCCTGCCCGGCAACCTGCCCCAGCTCGGCCCCGGCTCGCCCACCAACCCGCTCGTCGGGCCGGGATCGGCCTCGCAGCCGGGCGTCGGCCCGGCCTCCCAGCCCGGCCAGAGCTTCTCCTCCCAGCTCGGCGG
>JBOGHQ010000098.1:0-3402 GCA_050744785.1 Acidimicrobiales bacterium
CGGGAGGGGTCTACAACTGGTTCGACCCGCTGACCCTCGTGCGGGCCGTGGACCGGCTCCGTCACCGCCTGCCGTCGGTGCGGCTGTTCTTCCTGGGGCTGCGCCACCCCAACCCCAACGTGCCCCCTATGCGCATGGCCACCGAGCTGCGGGCCCTCGCCGAGGAGCGGGAGCTCGTGGGCACGCACGTGTTCTTCAATGACGGCTGGGTGGACTACGAAGCCCGGGCCGGCTTCCTGCTGGAGGCCGACGTGGGGGTGAGCACCCATATGGAGCACGTGGAAACGGCCTATTCCTTCCGCAGCCGCATCCTCGACTACCTGTGGGCCGGCCTGCCCATCGTGGCCACAAGCGGCGACGCGTTCGGCGAGCTCATCGTGTCCGAGCACCTGGGCGCCGCCGTGGCGCCCGGCGACGAGGAGGCGCTGGAGGAGGCCCTCTGGCGCCTGCTGGGCGACGACGTCGAGGCGGCCGCCTGCCGGCAGAACGTGGCGGGGGTGGCGCCTCGCTTTGCCTGGGACGCCGTCCTCGAGCCGCTGCTGGCCTTCTGCCGGTCACCCCGCCGGGCACCCGACCTGGTGCCGGCCGAGCGGCCCGTGGTGGCGGAGGAGGAGGGCACGCCGGCAGGGATTGGGGTGCGGTCCCTGGTGACCGGTGCCTACCGCCATGGCGGGCCGTCGCTGGTCCTGCGGCGGGCCGCGGGCCGGGTCCGGCGGGCCATCGCCACGAGGTAGGACGAGCGCTCCTGGTCCCGGGATCCCGGGCGCGAGGTTTGGGCCGGACCTATGGTGGTACCAGTTCGCAGGCGTGATACCTGTTCGCAGGCGGCGCCGCACCAGGCCCAGTGGCGTGCCGGCCCCACCTGCGGCCCGCCGGGCCGCCCCAGGAGACCCGAGAGAGGAAGCCACGTGAAGCGCACGCTCATCTGCCTGGTCCTGCCCATCCTCGTCGCCGGCGCCTGCGGGGGTGGCGATTCAGACGACGGGGGCGGCGGCGGGGGTGCGGCAGCGGAGTCGGCAAGTCCCTTCTCGCCGGCACCGCCCGAGGGGACGGAGACGATCGAGGTCGAGCCCGGCTCCTACAACTACAGCCCGGCTGTGATCGAGGAGGGCGACGTCATCAAGGCCTGGTGGTGCAGCGCCCGGCCGGAGGCGGCCACCGACAACATCTGGTACCAGGAGTACAACACGGCAACGAAGACCTACTCGAACCGCAAGTCGGTGCTCCAGGTGGGCCGGCCCGGCACCAGTGACTGGGACAGCTTCGGCGTGTGCCACCCGAGCGTGATCCGCGGTTCCTGGCCGGGCCGGGCCGGCGGCCAGGAGGCCACCTACGCCCTCTATTACACCTCGACCAACGAGGCCCAGGGCGGGGGGTCGAACAACAGCACCGGGGTGGTGTTCTCGGCCGACGGCATCACCTGGCACGGCCAGCACGACCGCCACAACCCGATGATCCGCCAGAAGGTGCGCAACGTGGCCGGCACCTACGGCGCCGGCTTGCCGGCGGCGTGGAGCCGGGGCGGCTCCAACGTCACGCTGTTCTGGATCGACACCACCTCCGTCAAGACCGATGACCCGGCCAGTCCCGACGGGTACCGCTCCCAGGCCGTGTTCGCCGAGTCCAGCGACGGCATCCGCTTCGGCCCCACCAAGCTGGTCAGCCAGAACGGGGCCCCCGCCTACTGGAAGAACGACTTCGCCTTCGACGACTCGGCCCAGCCGGCGGTGGTGTATTCGGCCCAGGCCCTCAACTTCCGCAGCGGCTCCGGCCCGGAGGACAAGAACGAGACGTACAACTTCGGCCTCTACCGGATCGACATGGCGGGGCTGCTGTCCGGCGGTGCTGCCGGGTGGGAGACCCTGGCCGTCATCGACACCAACCTCACCGGGCTGCCCCTCAACTTCGAGCCCGGGCTGGTGCGCACCGGCGAGGGCAAGATCGCCGGCGACGTGAAGAAGGACCGTCTGCGGGTGTGGTTCGGCGGCGGCGGCCAGACGCCGTCCACGTGGGCCCTGCACGCCCTCACCCTCGACCTCGACGTCAAGCAGCGGGCGCTCCGGCAGTACAAGAGCGGCTCGGACTACTGGGCCACCACCGGGTACGTGCCCCCGTCGTTCCGGGACGGCGACGACGAGACCCTGGGGCTGGTGGACCTCGTGGGCGGCGAGGGCAAGGTCCCGCTCCACGGCTGCCAGCGGGGCCCGCTCACCACCACCCCCGACGGCCGGATCACCGGCGCCGGCGCCGACCGCTTCCTGTCGCTGGAGGAGTGCGGGGACGCCCACGCCCTTGGCGTGAACGGGTACCTGTTCTCCCAGCCCCCCGCCGGCGGGGACGGCGTGGCGGTCTACGCCTGCAAGGACGGCCAGAAGCAGTTCCTGTCCAACGACGAGGACTGCGACGGCAAGACCGTGGAGCGGCTCCTGGGCCACGCCAGAAAGGCGTAAGAGCGCCGGCCGGAACTACGGCGCCGCCGGCGCGCCGTGCTAGAACGCTCCATCGTGCCAGCGGAGCGGACCGTCCCTGGGCCGCCGCACCTGCCCGATCGGCTGCGCCGGCTGGCCGGCCGGGTCCTCCCTCGCGGCAGCCTGCCGCGCCGGGTCGGCGGCCTGGCCGGCGCGGCGGTGAACGAGGCCCGGGCCGCGTCGGCGCGGCTCAAGGAGCACTGGGACACCAAGCGCTACGGCGACGACCCCCGGCCCCCGCCGAGCTACCGGGAGTGGTGCGCCGGGCACGACGCGGCCGGCACCACCCTCGACTCCCAGCGTCACATCTCCGTTCACGCGGCGGGCCCGCTCCGGTTCCAGGTGGTCGTCGTGGACCGGCCCGGCCGCGACCTGGCGGCCACGCTGGCGTCCCTGCGGGCCCAGACCTGGGGGCACTGGGAGTCCACCGTCGTCGCCGACCTGACCGTCCCACCCGAGCGTTCTGGTCCCGAAACCGGTACCGAACCGGTATCGATATCGGGACCAGAAGGGGAGAAGGGGCGAAGATCGGCCGGCGACGACCCCCGCCGCTGGTTCGTGGTCTTCCTTTTCGCCGGCGACACCCTGGCCGTCGACTGCCTCTACGAGGCGGCCACGGCGGCCACCCGGGACCCGATGGTGGACCTGGTGTACTGGGACGACGACGTGCTGGACGGCCGGGGCGGCCGGCACGCCCCCAGGTTCCGGCCCTCGTGGTCGCCGGAGCTGCTGCTGGGCGCCGACTTCCTGGGTCACTCCTTCGCCATCCGGCGCTCCCGCCTGCTGGCGGCGGGCGGTCTCCGGCCCGGCATGGGCGATGCCGTGCTGTGGGACCTGCTGCTCCGGGCCGACCTGCCCGAGCGCGCCACAGCCCGCGTCACCCGGGTGCTGGGCCACCTGGCCGAGCGGCACGACACCGTGCCCGCCCAGGGCG
>JBOGHQ010000099.1:0-2721 GCA_050744785.1 Acidimicrobiales bacterium
CGGGGTCGGGCGTCGGGTTGCCCACCCGGCGGCCGGTGATCCGCGTCGGGACCAGCCGCATCCAGTGCGCCTTCTCCCCGGCTGCCCACGGGTCGACGGGCAGGGCGTGGACCCGCTCGAGGGTGGCAGAGTCGTAGACGGTGACCTCCTCGAGGCCGCCCACGACCACGACACTCCACCCGCTGCGGTGCTCGCGGTCGAAGCTGTCGATCTCGAAGCTCGCCAGCGCCGCCGGGCCGCGGGTCAGCTTGGTGCCGGAGTCGGTGCGGAACACGACAGTCTCGCCGTCGAGGCGGTAGTTCACCGGAAAGATGACCGGCGTGTGCCAGTCGTTCACGGCCAGCCGCCCGACCTCGTCCGCGGCGAGCAGCTCGAGGCACTCCTCCCGGTCCAGCCACTCGATGCCGGTCCGTGCGTCAACCGTCTTCATCGTGCACCTCCGAACGGTGAGAGCTGCCGGCGGGAATCCGGCGGCCGGAGACCATCTCGTTCGAGATCGCCATCACGTGCCCGTCGCCCCGTGGCGCCCACCGGGTGAGGGGGGCGTGCCGCAGCGCGGCGAACTCGTGGGGATGGCTGATCTCACGGGCGAGCCCGGTGACCACCACGCTCCAGCCCGAGTGGTACATGGAGTCGAAGTCGTCGACCTCGAAGGCCACCACCGCGTTGCGGGTGGCGGCGTCGAGCTTGGTGCCCATGCCGGTGCGGACCAGGATGCGGTCGCCGTCGAGCAGGAAGTTGACCGGGAGGACGACCGGCAGCGCTCCAGAGGAGACGCCGATGCGTCCGAGCGTGGCGCCCGCCAGGAGACGCAGACACTCGTCTCGCCCGAGCACCTCCAGGCCGTTGCGGTCCACTTCCACGACCCAATCATCGGCCCCCGAGACGACCGAAGTCAGGGCCGAACGTCCCTTGCCGGCCGCAGAACCTGCCATTCGGCCCTTCCCGGACACCGCTCACCAGGCGGACCATCGCCCCATGAGACGCGACGTCGAGGCTTCCACCAAGGTGCGGGCCCCGATCGAACGGGCCCGCGAGGTGCTCGTCGGGGACCCCGGAGCGGTTGTAGCCGACCAGGTGACACCAGACGAGCGGAAGACGAAGTCGTTCCACACCACCCTGGCCGTCCAGGTCGGCGGCGGCGGTCTCCACCACGACGTCGTCATCGACCTGCGCTCGCCGCACTCCGAAGCGCGCGCGGTGAGCGTGCCGCTGAGCTGGCACGCAACCGGCCACCAGCGACTGTTCCCCGCCTTCGAGGGCGAGCTCGAGGCGAGCGGCGACGAGCTCGGCAGCACGCTCACCCTCCGAGGCGCCTACGCGGTCCCGCTCGGCCCGGTGGGTCGGGTCGGAGAGCGGTTGGCGGGCAAGCGAGTGGCCCACCAGTCGCTCGTCGCGTTCCTGGAGCAGTCCGCCCGCCGCCTCGACGCCGAGGTGGCCCGCCGCTTCGACGCCGAGGGCTGGCACCCGGCCCCGTACGCGGTGTCGGTGCGCGAGATCAGCCCCGACAACTACATCGGCTGAAAGGGAGACGACCATGGCCGACCACGGCATCTTCGGTCCATCACCGGGGCGGTGCTGGGACTGCGGCTCGCCGTCGCTCCGAGCGGTTTCGGACGGCTACGAGACCAACTTCTTGTGCCCGAGCTGCGGCGCCTGCTGGCACGTCGAGCTGGGGCACGTGCACCGCGTCGATCCGTCGACCTGCCCGGGCTGCGACGCTCGGTCGCTGTGCTCGCCAGAAGTGCAGGAAGCGAAAGCCCGGTCCTCGGCCTGACCGGCGCCGCCCGCCCGGCCAACGCTCGCGGGTAGACCGGTGACCATGGCGACGAGCGACCTGGCCGCGGTCGATGCCTGGTGGCGGGCCGCCAACTACCTGTCGGTCGGCCAGATCTACCTGCTGGCCAACCCGCTCCTGCGCGAGCCGCTCCGGCCCGAGCACATCAAGCCCCGCCTGCTCGGCCATTGGGGCACCACGCCCGGCCTGAACCTGGTCTACGCCCACCTGAACCGGGTCATCCGCCGTGCCGACCTCGACGCCATCTTCGTGTGCGGCCCGGGACATGGCGGGCCGGCCATGGTGGCCAACTCCTACCTCGAGGGCAGCTACACCGAGCGCTACCCGAACGTCACCCAGGACGAGCCGGGTATGGCCGAGCTGTTCCGCCAGTTCTCGTTCCCGGGTGGCATCCCCAGCCACGCCGCGCCGGAGACACCGGGCTCGATCAACGAGGGCGGCGAGCTGGGCTACTCCCTGGCCCACGCCTACGGCGCGGTGTTCGACAACCCGGACCTGGTGGCGGTATGCGTGATCGGCGACGGCGAGGCCGAGACGGGGGCGCTGGCCGCCAGCTGGCACTCCAACAAGTTCCTCAATCCCCGCCGGGACGGCGCGGTGCTGCCGGTGCTGCACCTCAACGGCTACAAGATCGCCAATCCCACCGTGCTGGCCCGCCTCCCCGAGGCCGAGCTGCGCTGCCTGCTCGAGGGCTACGGCCACGACGTCCACGTCGTCGAGGGGGATGACCCGGCGTCGGTGCACGACCAGCTTGCCGTCGCGCTCGATGCGTGCGTCGACGCCATCCGCGACGCACAGGTGGGCGCCCGCGCCGGGCTCGCCGCTGTGGCCAGGCCGCGATGGCCGATGGTGGTACTGCGCACCCCGAAGGGCTGGACCGGACCAGGCGAGGTCGACGGCGTGCAGATCGAGGGCACCCACCG
>JBOGHQ010000100.1:0-2744 GCA_050744785.1 Acidimicrobiales bacterium
GGCCGGGACCACCAGGCTGCGCCCGGCCCGCACGCGGTGGATGTCGGTGATGCCGTTGGCGTGGGCCAGGGCGGTCACGCTGACGCCGAGCGAGGCGGCCACACCCGACAGGGTCTCGCCCGCCGCCACGGTGCGGGTCCCCGCCGACGCCGCCGTCGGGGCCACCCAGACCTGCGCCACGCCCATGACCGCTACCAGGGCCAGCGGGGGGGCCACGCGGGCGATCACGCGCACCACTTCTTCAGCGTCGGGAACGGGTTGGCCGGCGCGCCGCCGTGCGGCTTGATCTCGAAGTGCAGGTGGGGCGTCGTCCGCTGGGCGTTGCCGGTGTTGCCCACGGTGCCGATCTGCGCACCCCGCGCCACCGGCCCGGCCGGGCCGACGGTGTGCAGGTGGGCGCCGTAGTAGGTGTGGCCGTCCTCACCGCGGAGGTAGAACGCCAGACCGGCGCGGACACCGGACACCGTCTCCAGCGTCCCCGCCACCGGTGCCACCACGGGCGTGCCACGGACCGCGAACAGGTCGATGCCCTCGTGGCGGCGGTGGCCGGGCCAGGGCCGGCCAAAGCTGTCGGCGAACTGGCGGGGGCCCTGCACCGGGCACACCCACGCCGCTCCCGGCACCTGGAGCGTGATCCCGTCGCGGATCAGGTTCGGGTTCTTGATCCCGTTGGTGGAGGCCAGCTCGGCCACCGTGGTGCCGTACCGCTTGGCGATGGCACCGAGCGTCTGCCCGGGCCCGACGGTGTGCGACCCCCCGCCCCCGAGGACGAAGGCCGGCGTCGGCAGTGGCGGGAGCGGCGCCCCGGCGGCCGGCGGCCGCTCCCCCACTGGCGGGATGGTCAGCCACCGCCCGGCCTGGACCAGGTCGGGGTCGCTGATGCCATTGGCCGTGGCCAGGGCGTGGACGGCGACGCCCTTCAGCTTGGCCACACCCGACAACGTGTCGCCCTTGCGCACCTCGTAGCTGCCCGGATGCGAGCGCGCTGGGGTCAGGTGCGCCTGCCCCGCCAGGGACACAACGACAAGCCCGCCCAGGGCGCGAACCCGGCGCACACGACCTCCTCCGCGCTGCTGTGGCTTGTTAGGCTACTCCTACCCCACCAGCAACATCAACCCCTCCAGCAACATTGGCTTCAGCTTCTTGGTGAGCTGAGCCACACCGGATGTGGGTGAACGAGACGAGAAGGGCCGGGGCCCTTACGAGCGGGTGGCCCGGCGGGCCTCGGCCCGGCGCTCGGCCTCGAGGCGCTCGAGGTCGTAGGTGCCGTGGTCCACGAAGGACATCAGCTCGGCCACGATGCGATGGCCGGCCTGCTCGGCGATGAGGCGGTGCATCTCCTGGCACACCCGCCGGTACTCGGGGTGGCCCTGCGGGCCAGTGCGCAGCTCGAGCATGTGCAGGGCGGCCCGGGCGTTGAGCTGCATGACGTAGCGGATCCGGTAGGCCAGGGCCACCGCGTAACCGGCCTGCACCGGGAACCGGGGCTGGAGGGCCCGGTACAGCTCGGCCGAGCGCTCCATGGCCGCGTCGAAGGTGTCCCGTCGCCCCGCCTCGTCCACCGCCTCGGGGCGCACGAAGCCGTGGCGGGGCGACAGGTCCTGCCACTCGATGGTGAGCATGCGGTGGCGCTGGAGGTCCCGGAACGCCCCGTAGTCGGACAGCACGTCGAAGCGGTAGCCCACCCGCTCCAGGGCCCGCCCCGGCTTCTGGCGCCGGTTGGCCCGGGTGCCGGCGTAGGCCCGCACCACGGCCAGCTTGTCCTCGGCGCCCATGGACCGGACCCGGGCCAGCACCTGGTCCTCGGCCAGGTGGGTGTACGGGTACAGCATGGCCGCCACCAGCTTCTCCTCGCCGTCGGGGTCGAAGTCCACCAGGGTGACGGCCGGCCGGGGCTCGGGCTCCTCGGCGCCCACCAGGCGATCGGCCACCTCCTCCATGGCGGAGCGGTTGGCCCGCTGGTACCCGGACCACGCCTCGCCCCGCTCGGGCATGTCGACCCGCTTCAGGAACGACGGGATGACCTTGCGCAGCTCGGCGAGCATGAGGGCGGCGTAGGACCGTGCCTCGGGCAGCGGGGAGGCCCGCATGCGCAGCAGCAGCAGCTCGTAGGCCTGGCCGGTGCCGTAGACGCCGACGTTGGACAGGGAGGCGGCGGGCAGGATGCCCCGGAGGGCGTCGAAGGCCTTGGCCCGGATGGACTGGCGGTACACGAAGTCGGAGTCGCCCGCCTCCTTCGGGTAGCGCCCGGTGAACCAGTCCTGCATAACCGGGACGAGGTCGGCGTAGGTGTCGAACAGGCGGTCCATGTCGCCCACGTACCGGGCGCCCAGGGCCGAGGCGGCGATGGCCGGGTCCCGGTGGTACCGGTAGCGGCCGATGTCGAGCCGGGCGTCGTAGGCGACGTAGCGCGTGGACTGCTCGAGTTAGGCCATGAGGCGGCCCCACTCGAGGATCTTGGTGAGCAGGTTGGACGCCTGCTCGCAGGCCAGGTGCACGCCGCCCAGCTGGGCCACCGAGTCGTCGCCGTACTCGAGGAACACCCGGTCGTAGAGCTGCTCGGCCCGGGCCAGGCCCATGGTGGCGTCGACGGTGAGGTCGCCCGTCATGTCGAGGTCCTCGACGAACTCGTCGAGGAACAGCCGGCGCAGGCTCTTGGCCGACCGGGAGTAGCGGGCGAACAGGGCGCCCTTCACGACCTCGGGCAGGTTCACCAGGGCGAACACCGGCCCGTCGAGGTTGGT
>JBOGHQ010000101.1:0-2378 GCA_050744785.1 Acidimicrobiales bacterium
GCCGACGCCACCGCCCACCGACGGCGGCCCGTGCGATCCAGCGCCGGGGCCGCCAGCAGCGGGACGGCCGCCAGGGTGGCGTAGCCGGCGACGGCGAACACGGTGTGGGGTGTGTTCGCCACGTCGCCGCGGAGAGGGGTGAGGGCGATCCCCACGGCCGCCAATGCCGTCGCCGCCAGCGACACCCCAGCGGGCCGGCTGAGGTGGCGGGCCAGGGGCGCAGATGCCGCCAGGAACCCTGCGGCCAGGCCGGTGAAGCCGGCCGTCATCATGGCCCGGCTCGACGCTCCTGTCTCGGCCAGCCGGCTGATCGCCTGCTCCATCGGGTCGTAGCCGGCCCGCAGCACGCCGCCGACGGCCCACGCGGCCAGGAAGGACGCTGGCCCGGCCACGCCGCCCCACGCCGCCGCCCGGCCCGCCATGAAGGCAGCCTGGCACGGGCGCCGGCGATGTCCCGCATCATCCGGGCCGGGACGAGAAGACCGCCGCACGCCGTCGCCTGTGGTGGTGTTGGCCACCCCCGCCTGAACCGAGCCCGTCAGGTCGGCGTCAACTCTCGGCTCGCCGCGACTTGCCGTCCTCGGC
Source organism: Acidimicrobiales bacterium (assembly GCA_050744785.1). Lineage (GTDB taxonomy): Bacteria > Actinomycetota > Acidimicrobiia > Acidimicrobiales > JBOGHQ01. Next base: position 586 of record JBOGHQ010000101.1, read on the forward strand.
AGGTTCTCCAGTACCCGTCGGGCCGAAGCGAGGGTGAGGGAACGGGTCGCTGGGTCGAGCCCGTGCTCTGCCAGGCGCGCTTCACCTCCCTTAAGGTGTCGATGCAGTGAGCGCCGCCTACGAGTTCGTCACGACTTGGCGTGTGCCGGGAAGCATCGGCGAGGTCAAGGCGGTGCTGAGCGACGCGGAGGCGCTCGCCCGTTGGTGGCCGTCGGTGTACTTGGACGTCGTCGTCATCGACTCGGGGGCACCTGACGCGGTGGGCCGCACCGTCGACCTTCACACCAAGGGGTGGTTGCCCTACACATTGAGGTGGCGCCTCCGCATTACCGAGCCGGTGACCGACGCTGGGTTCGCCCTTGCGGCGACGGGCGACCTCGAGGGCCAAGGGCGGTGGACATTCCGGCAGGATGGTCCCGAGGTCGTGATCGTCTATGACTGGCGGGTCAGCGCCACGAAGCCCAGCCTTCGGCGCCTGAGCTGGCTTCTCAGGCCGGCGTTTGCGGCGAATCACCACTGGGCGATGGCCCGCGGCGAGGAGAGCCTGCAGCTCGAGCTACGGCGCCGCCGGGTGAGCGACGCCCAAGCAGCCCAAGAGGTCCCAGGCCCGCCGGCGGCCACCTTTTCGAGATTGCGCCGGCTCCTGCCATTTGGGGAAAGGGCACGACCGGCTCCCCGGTGATCCCGACCGCGGTACGGCGCGGACAGCCGTGCCGGCCGTGGGCCGGGCAGTGGGAACGGTGCCTCGACTACGACGTGGTCGGTCCGGGGCCGGACCACCCGGTTTCAACGAGGCCCGACTCGTACGCCAGGACCAGAGCTGGGCCCGGTCGCCCGACTGGCCGAGAACGCGGATGCGGAGCTGGTGGCCCCGACTCGCTGAACGGCTCGGCTCGCACCAGCTGCTCCGCCGCCGTGGCGGCTGTGGCCAGATCGCCGGCGGCCCGGTCGCCCTGTGTCCTGGAACGCCGGATTGGCACCGTGTGCCAGGCGGCGCCGTCATCGGAGCGAGGGCAGCGCCGGCCTCGGCAGTACCGTCTCGTTCGTCCGGGGGCCGGCGCCGTCGGGAGTGGCCGGCCAGGGGCGGCGCCTACCATGCGACTATCCCCGAACCCGCCGATCCTGCCGCCGCCGGTCCCGCTGAGGACCCCGAGCTGGCCGGGCGGCCCGACCTCCTGACGCCCTCTTCGACCTTCGACACGGCCCGGTTCCGACAGGTGCTCGGCCACTTCGCCACGGGCGTCACCGTGGTCACCGGCCTGTCCGGCGACCTCCCGGTGGGCTTTACGGCCCAGTCGTTCACGTCGGTGTCGCTCCACCCGCCGCTCATCGCGGTGTGCCCGTCCCGTGGCTCGGCCAGCTGGCCGCTGATCCGGGCCCGAGGGACGTTCTGCGCCAACATCCTGGGCGAGGACCAGGAGGCCCTGGCCAGGGTGTTCGCCACCAGGGGGGCGGACAAGTTCCGGGGCGTGGGCTGGACGCCGGCGCCGGGCAGCGGGGCGCCCCTCCTCGACGGCGGGCTGGCCTGGGTGGACTGCCGCCTCGAGGCCGAGTACGACGGCGGCGACCACCTCATCGCGGTCGGCCGGGTGATGGACCTCGGCCTCGGTGAGGGCAGCCTTCCCCTGCTGTTCTACCGGGGCGGGTACGGCCGCTTCGAGCCCTGAGCCTTGGCCGCGGCGCGGGTGGTGATGGCCGTGGCGCTGCTGGCGGCCGGTGCGGCCAAGCTGGGCCAGCCCGCCTGGCCGGCCACCGCGGCCGCCTTCGGCGCCCCACGGTGGCTGGCCCGGGCC
>JBOGHQ010000102.1:0-3989 GCA_050744785.1 Acidimicrobiales bacterium
GTCCAGCGGTGTCACGCCCTCGACCGAGAAGTCGCTTGCGGTGGCAATGTCGAACTCTTCCACCTCGGGGGGAGGCGGCAGGGCTTTCGGTGGCGGCGCCGGAACGCGCATCGCCGCGGGCGGCGCGGCGGCGGCCGGGCTGGCCGGCGGCGCCCTGCTCCACCGGTTCCGGTGCCGCTCGGTGCGGGCCCAGGCCTCGGTCGTGGCCCTCACGTCGGTGGCGGCCGTCGGCGCCGGCGCCACCGCGGCGGCGCGGGCCATGTTCCTGTCGTCCCACGACTACGGGGCCCTGCTGGTGATCCTGGCCTCGGCCGGGACGGTCGGCCTGCTCACCGCCCTGGTCCTGGGCGACCGCCTCCTGGCCGCCAGCCGCTCCCTCGGCGACCTGGTCGCCCGCATCGGCGACGGCCGGGACCATCCACCCGACGCCAGGACGCCGGCCGGGCCCGAGGAGCTGGCCGCGCTGGGGCGCCAGCTGGAGGACATGACGGCTCGCCTGGAGGCGGCCCGGCGGCGGGAACTGGCCCTCGACGCCTCCCGCCGGGAGCTGGTCGCGTGGGTGTCGCACGACCTGCGCACGCCGCTGGCCGGAATCCGGGCCATGGTCGAGGCCCTGGAGGACGGCGTGGTGGACGACCCGGCCACGATGGCGCGCTACCACCGCACCATGCGGACCGAGGTCGACCGCCTCGCCGGGCTCGTGGACGACCTGTTCGAGCTAAGCCGCATCAACGCCGGCACCCTGGAGCTGCACCTGGAGCGGGCGTCGCTGTCGGACCTCGTGTCCGACGCCCTGGCCGGCGCCTCGGCGGTGGCCCACGCCAAGGGCGTGGTGCTGGCCGGCCGGCTCGACGGCACCGCCCCCGAGGTGGAGGTGGCCACGCCGGAGGTCCTTCGGGTGCTGCGCAACCTGCTCGACAACGCCATCCGCCACACCCCGGCCGACGGGTCCGTCCGGCTCGACGCCGGCGTGGTGGGCGCCCACGCCGTGGTGTCGGTGCAGGACTCGTGCGGCGGGATCCCGGCCGCCGACCTCGACCGGGTCTTCGACCTGGCCTTCCGGGGCGACGCGGCTCGTACCCCCGAGCACGACGGCGGCGGCGGCCTGGGCCTGGCCATCGCCCGGGGCATCGTCGAGGCCCACCGGGGCGACATCGAGGTGGAGAACGAGAACGGGGGCTGCCGCTTCACCGTGCGCCTCCCCCTGCGGGCGGCGGGCACCGGCGCGTGAGGGTCCTGGTCACCGGCGGGTGCGGCTTCGTCGGCTCGCACGTCGTCGACGCCCTGGTGGCGGCCGGCCACGGCGTGCGGGTGGTGGACCGGGTGGCCCCCGCCTTCCCGGCCCAGGGGGCCGAGTACCGCCTCGGTGACGTCGCCCACCGCGCCACCTGGGACGGTGCCCTGGACGGGGTGGACGCGGTGTGCCACCAGGCGGCCCGGGTCGGCCTCGGCGTCGACATGGGTGACGTGGCCGGGTACGTGGCCGACAACGACGCCGGCACGGCCGAGCTGCTCCTTGCGCTCCACCGGGAGCGGTTCAACGGCCGGATGGTGCTGGCCAGCAGCATGGTGGTCTACGGCGACGGCGTGTCCGTGTGCGCCGAGCACGGCCCGGTGCGACCCGGCCCGAGAGCGGCCGCCGACCTCGACGCCGGCCGGTTCGACCCCCGCTGCCCGCGCTGCGCCGAGCCGCTCGAACCCGCAGAGGTGCCGGAGGACGCGCCGGTCGACCCCCGCAACGTCTACGCCGCCACCAAGCTGCACCAGGAGCACCTGTGCGCGGCGTGGGGACGGGAGGCGGGCGCGCCGGTGACCGCCCTCCGGTACCACAACGTGTACGGGCCCCGGATGCCGAGGGACACCCCCTACGCCGGCGTCGCCAGCGTCTTCATGAGCGCGGTCGCCGCCGGCCGATCGCCCCAGGTCTTCGAGGACGGCCGCCAGCGCCGGGACTTCGTACACGTAAAGGACGTAGCCCGGGCCAACGTCTTGGCCCTCACCGCCAAGGAGGCGGTACCGGGCCCGTTCAACGTGGCCAGCGGCAAGGTCACCACGGTGGGCGAGCTGGCCGAGGCCCTGGTGGCGGCGGCAGGGCACGGCGCGCCCCGCCCGGTCGTCACCGGCCGGTGGCGGGCCGGTGACGTCCGCCACGTCGTGGCGTCGCCGCGCCGGGCCCGCGAGCGGCTCGGCTTCTCCGCCAGGGTGACCCTGGCGGCCGGCCTGGCCTCCCTGTGACCGGCACGCGTCCCTCCCCCTACCAGTCGAGCTCGGGGTATTCCGCGGTCACAAATCGCCCGTGCAGGTCGCAAAGTGCCCGCGAAAGGCCATTCAGTAGGCATTCGAGCTTCGCTTGGAACATCTGCGTACGCACAGCAGTACGGCACGTACTCCGCGCCCGGTAGCTCGCCGATCGCAGTTCCGTCTGTGCCTGCGGATGAAGCCGTCGCCTCCCAGATCCCTCATAGCCTCCGGCCGCCTCGACGGATGAGGATCGTGCCGGCCCCGGCTGAGCTCGTTCTTGCTTGGTGCGCTCGACGCGCTCAAGGCTGATTCTCTTCACAGCTGGCGATGTGGTTTGGCACTCACGCCGTTGAGGTCGTCGAAGGCGCTCTGGTCGGCGGTGAGGACGGTCCTGCTGGAGGCCTTCGCTGTGGCCGCGATGATGAGGTCGTGCGCCCCTCGTGGTCGCCCCTGGCGTCGGACCTCCACAAGGAGTTCGGCATGTGCGACCGCCACGCTCAGGTCGTAGTCGACAACGGCGATGGTGGCGAGAACGTCTTCGACGAAGGCAAGGCGATCCGACCGGCACTTGCCCTCCGCCACAAGCACCCCGACCCTGAGCTCGGCGATGGTGACAGCGGCGACAGCGACGTCGTCGTCATCGTCGATGACCTCGTCAAGGGTGTCCCCACCGCGGTCGGCGTCGACGAGGAAGGTCGTGTCGAGCAGCGAGCGCCTCATGATCGCTGCTGCAGCTCGACCATCTCCCGCATCGCGGCGAGGTCGCCGGCCCACGCTGGGTCAGGGTGATGCCGGCGGAGGGCGGCCTTTGCCTCGGCCCCACGACCGACTCGAAGAGGCTCGAGGTGCGCGACCGGCCTCCCCCGGCGGACGATCGTGAAGCGCTGGCCTCGGTGCTCGATCGCGTCGAGCAGGTCGGCGAAATGACGAGCTGCCTCCGTTGCGCTGATCTCCGACACGACATCAGATTATCAGATGCAGGTGGGGGCGGGACCCCGACGCAGCCGCCCGAGTACGGCACCTGGGCGGTGCCCGGGAACGACGAGACTGGCTTGAGGCCTGAGGGTCATTGTCTCTGCATGTGAGCGGGTCGTACACGCTGGCCTCGGTACGGGTTCGTACACGCTGGGCCTCGACGACGGTCCCCGGTTCTGTCAAACTATGGGTCGCCGGCGGGGAGGCTAACCCCTCGCCATGGGGGAAGGGAGGACGGCGGTGCGCGCTATTCGGCGAGTACTTGTCATGTTTGGGGTGATTGCCACGTCGGTGGGCGTGGGGGTGCCCGGTGTGAGCGCCAGCCCACCGGAGACCTTCACCGAGACGCAGCACGGGGTTGAGGAGACCTTCGTCGACGTGTTCCCGACGTGTGATGGTGGGGCGAACTACGAGATTACGACCGTGACCAACCGCGTGGAGCACGGCACGGTGTTCGACGACGGCCGCGAGCACTTCACATTCACCGACACCGGGACCTTTGAGGCCACGCCGGTCGGGGACCCGTCGCTGCCCGACGCCAGCGGGCGCTTCACCATCTGGGGCGGGTTCAACGCGAATCGAAAGACGGTGAACGGGACGTTCACCTTCAGCGTCCGGGGCACGACCGAGGATGGCGACCCGATCAACTTCCACATCGCCGAGCACTTCAACGAGCGCCCCGACGGGACGGTGAACGAGTTCTTCCGTTGTCATGACTGACCGGCCGAGGCGACCGAGCGAGCTTGGGTGGGCTGGGCGAACGGACCGCATGG
>JBOGHQ010000103.1:0-14554 GCA_050744785.1 Acidimicrobiales bacterium
GCTCGGCACCGCGCAGGTCCGCCTCGGCGGCGGCCAGGGCGTCCTCCGCCTCGGCCCGCGGCCGGGCCGCCTCGTCGCGGGCCGGCGCCAGGGCGGCCTGGTCGGACTGCAGGCCGTCCACCTCGGCCGACAGGGATGCGATCTCGGCGGCCAGGGCCGCGGCCCGGTCGCGAGCGGCGACCAGGCGGGCGCCCAGCCGGTCCTGCTCACCGCGGGCCTGCCGGGCGGCGGTGCGCAGGGCGGCCAGCTCCCCTCGGTGCTCGGCGGCCTGCGCCCCGGGCGGGCGGTCGGCGTCGCCCCACTCGTGCTCGTAGGCGGACCGGTCGGCGGCCAGGGCGGCGTCGGCACCGGCCAGCTCCTCCACCCGCGGGCCCAGACCCTGGGCCTCGGCCTCCACCGCCGCCAGGGCCTGGCCCAGGTGGGACGCCTCGGCCTCCAGAGAGGCCACCACGTCGGCGTCCACGGTGGCCTGGAGCTCGCGCGCCACCGACCGGCGCCGCTCGGCCAGCACGGCGGCCACGCCCCGCACCCGCTCCCGGAGCCCCTCGACGTGCAGCAGGTCGTCACTGGGGTCCTCGTCGCCGAGGCGGGAGAAGCTCGTCTCGGCCTGGGCCACGTCGGTGTCGAGGGCGGCCAGGTGGGCGCGCAGCTTGCCCTCCACCGAGGCCAGCTCGGCCCGCGTGCTCACCGCCGTTCGCTGGCGGGTCTCCAGGGCCACCAGCTCCCGGCCGGCCAGGTGGAGCCGCAGCGTGCGCAGCTCCTCCTCCAGGGCACCCCGCCGGCGGGCGGCGTCGGCCTGGCGCTCGAGGGGCCGGCGCTGGCGGCGAACCTCCCGCAGCAGGTCCTGGAGGCGGATCAGGTTGCCCTCGGTGGCCTCCAGTCGCCGCTCGGCCTTTTCCCGGCGGCGGCGGTACTTGAGGACCCCGGCCGCCTCCTCGATGATGGCCCGGCGCTCCTCGGGGCGGGCGTCGAGGACGCCGGCCAGCTGGCCCTGGGACACGATCACGTGCTGCTGGCGGCCCACGCCGGTGTCGGACAGCAGCTCCTGCACGTCCAGCAGCCGGCAGGGCACCCCGTTTATGGCGTACTCGCTGTCCCCCGAGCGGAACAGGGTCCGGGTGATGGTGAGCTCGGTGAAGTCGATGGGCAGGATGCCGGACGAGTTGTCGATGGTGAGGCTGACCTCGGCCCGGCCGAGGGCCGGCCGGGAACCGGTCCCGGCGAAGATGACGTCCTCCATCCTCGACGACCGCATGGTGCGGGGCCCCTGGGCGCCCAGCACCCAGGCCACGGCGTCCACGATGTTGGACTTCCCGCTGCCGTTGGGGCCGACGACGACCGTGACCCCCGGCTCCAGCTCCAGGGTGGTGGCCTCGGCGAAGGACTTGAAGCCCTTCAGCGTGAGCGACTTGAGGAACACTCGGCCCGAGGGTAGCGGCGCTGAGTGGGCCCGCCGCGGACCTCGCGAACCCCCTGGTGAGAGCGGTTGTCCCGGTTCCTTACACCTGGCACTGCTCGCAAAAGAAGGTGGACCGGCCCTGGGTCTTGACCCGCACGATGGGGCTCCGGCACCGCCGGCAGGGCTGCCCCTCCCGGTCGTAGACCTTGTGGAGGCTCTGGAAGTCACCGACCTGCCCGAACAGGTCCTTGTACTGCTCGTCGGCCAGCGACGAGCCCCGGTGCTTGATGGCGTCCTGGAGCGTCTCCACCACGGCGCGGTAGAGCCGGCGGACCTCCTGCGACGACAGGGAGTCCGAGAGCCGGTCGTGACGCAGGCCGGCGGCCCACAAGATCTCGTCGGCGTAGATGTTGCCGATGCCGGCCAGGAACTGCTGGTCCATGAGCAGCGTCTTGAGCCTGACCCGCCGGGCGTGGAGCAGGTCGGCGAAGCGGTTCCAGCTCATCACCTCCTCCAGGGGGTCGAAGCCCAGGTGGGCCAGCTCCGGGACGGCCTTCTCCACCTCCCCCGCGGCGGTGACGAACAGCTCCCCGAACGTGCGGGGGTCCACGAACCGCAGCTCCCCGCCCTGGCTGAAGGTGACCACCACGTGGGTGTGCTTGGGGAGCGCCTCCTTGCTCGACTTGGCCCGCAGCACCTGGCCGCTCATGCCCAGATGGAGCACCAGGACGTCGCTCTGCTTCTCCCCCGAGGCGCCCGGCGGGGGGTCGAGGGCGACCACCAGGTACTTGCCCTTGCGGGAGACGGCGGTGATCTTGCGCCCCTCCAGGCGGCCGATGAACTCGGCCTTGGCCTTGTGGCGGCGGATGGCGCGGGCGCCGGTGACCTCCACCGACTTGATGCGCCGCCCCACCACCTCCTTCTCGAGGTCGCGGCGGAGGGTCTCGACCTCGGGCAGCTCAGGCACGGCCGGTCGCCTCGCTGTCCATGCCGGCCCAGGCGTCGCGCGCCGCAGCCTGCTCGGCCTGCTTCTTCGAGCGCCCCTCGCCCTGGCCCCGCACCACGCCGCCCACCAGGACGGTGGCGAAGAAGCGCTTGGCGTGGTCGGGCCCCTCGTCCGACACCGCGTAGCGCGGCAGCTGGTCGAAGGTGCGGGCCACCAGCTCTTGGAGGCGGGTCTTGTAGTCCGAGCCGCCCGGACCGGCGGCGCTCTCGGCGATGCGCTCGCCCAGCAGCGAGAGCACCAGCCCGGTGGCGGCGTCCCAGCCGCCGTCGAGGTAGACGGCACCGATGACGGCCTCCATGGCGTCGGCCAGGATCGAGGGCTTCTCCCGCCCCCCCGAGGCGTCCTCGCCCTTCCCGAGCAGGAGCCAGGCGCCGATGTCCAGCTCGGCAGCCACCTCGGCCAGCAGGGCGGAGTTGACCACCGAGGCCCGCACCTTGGCCAGCTCCCCCTCGGGCAGCCCGGGGTAGGTGCGGTAGACGTGGTCGGTGATCACCAGCCCCAGCACGGCGTCGCCCAGGAACTCCAGGCGCTCGTTGGACTCCTCGCCGGACACCTCGGCGCACCAGGAGCGGTGGGCCATGGCGCGGCCCAGCAGCGAGGTGTCGGTGAACCGCCAGCCCAGCTTCTCGGCCAGCGCCTCGACGGGCGAGCTACGGGCCAGCGTCAGGACGATTCCAGCTTGGCGACCACGTAGTCCACGGCGTCGCGGACCGTGCGCAGGTCCTCGAGGTCCTCATCGTCGATCCGGAAGCCGACGGTCCGCTCGCCCAGCTCCTCCTCGAGCGCCTCGACCAGCTCGATCAGGGCCAGCGAGTCGGCCGAGAGGTCCTCACTGAACGAGGCGCCCTCGGCGATCCCGGACGGGTCGATCTCGAGGATGTCGGCCAGCCGGTCCCTGATGAGCTCGAAGACGGCCTGGCGGTCCATGGGTCCACGTTCGACGTGGGTCTCGGCGGGCATGCATGCTCCTCGGCAACGGTCCGGATATCGGCCGGATCGTACCGCGGCCCCTGGTTGTGCGTTTGTGAACGAAGCTCCGCTTCCGAGCCGGAACTAGGCCTTGACGGACTGCCGGAGGCGGTCCACCAGGCCCCCCTCCACCATGTCGCGAGCCACGCCCACCGCGTTCACCAACGCATCGGCGCTGGAGGACCCGTGGCTGATGATGCACACCCCGTCCACGCCGAGGAGGAGGGCCCCGCCGTAGGAGTCGGGGTCCATCTGCTTGACCAGCGGGAGCATCAGGGGGATGAGGGCCTGGGATGCCTCCTGGGCCTCCGGTGTGGACGTCATGATGCCGAACACCGCGTTGCGCATGAAGACCATGGCGCCCTCCAGGGTCTTCAGCACCACGTTGCCGGTGAACCCGTCGGTGACCACCACGTCCACCCGGTCGGTGAGCAGGTCGCGGCCCTCCACGTTGCCGATGAAGCGACCGCTGGTGCCGGCCCAGGCGGCCGGCGACTGGAGCAGCGCGTTGGCCTCCTTCACCGCCCCGGTGCCCTTGGTGGCCTCCTCGCCGATGGACAGCAGGCCCACCCTGGGCTGGTCGATGCCGTAGCGGCCGGCGGCGAAGGCGGCGCCCATCTGGGCGAACTGGACCAGCCACTCCGGCTGGCACTCGGCGTTGGCACCGGCGTCCAGCAGGACGGTGGGCGTGGAGCCCGGGACGGGCAGCGGGGTGGCGATGGCGGGCCGGCTCACGCCGGGGAGCCGCCCCATGCGGAGCAGGGCGCTGCCCATGGCGGCACCGGTGTTGCCGGCACTCAGCATGGCGCTGGCCCTGCCGTCCCGCACCGCCTCGGCGGCCCGCACCACCGATGCGTCCTTCTTGCGGCGCACGCCGGCGGCCACGTCGTCCTCCATGGCGATCACCTCGCGGGCCGCCAGCACCTCCAGCCCACCCGTATCCCCCATGACGTCGGGGTCGCCGACCAGGAGGATGGGGACGCTCAACTCCTCGGCGGCCCGCCGGGCGCCGGCCACGATCTCGGCCGGTCCCCGGTCGCCGCCCATGGCGTCGATGGCGATCGGGAGCACGGCTCCCCTACCCGACGTCGATGGCTTGACGACCCCCGTACCACCCGCAGTTGGGGCACACGACGTGTGGCAGCTTGGCCCGTCGGCACTGGGGGCAGGTGCTCTTGGCCGGCTCGGCCAGCGACCAGTTGCTGGCCCGCCGGCTCCGGCTCTTCGCCTTCGATGTCTTCTTCTTGGGGACGGCCATGACGGCTTCTCGCTTCCGGTTGGTGCGTGGGTGGGCTCAGGTGTCGCGCAGGGCGTCGAGCGCCGCCCAGCGGGGATCGGGGGCGGCCGCGGCGCACTGGCACGGTGCCACGTTGCGGTCGGCGCCGCACGTCGGACAGATGCCGGCGCAGTCCTCCCGGCACAGCGGGGCCAGGGGCAGCTCCAGCAGCACGGTGTCGTGGGCGAGGGGCTCGAGGTCCAGCTGGTCCCCGGTGAGGGGATAGGTCTGCTCGGGGTCGGGTTCCTCCTCGAACACCTCGCGAACCTCGGCGGTGACGGTGCCCTCAGCGTCGGCGAGGCAGCGCCGGCAGGGCCCCCGCCACGGCGCAGTGACCGTGCCGGTGGCCACCACCGCACCCGGCACGGCGTCCAGCATCACCTCCACGACGACATCGGCGCCGACCGGCACCTCGCTGCCGGTCACCCGCAGGCCGGCGATGGGGCCGCCCCGGCGCTCGCGCCGGCGCTCCCCTGGTGCGCGCAGGAGGTGACCCACGTTGACGACGAATGGGCTGGACTTCACGGCAGGGAAGTCTATGAGGGCCCTGGCCTCCTGCCCTTACGAGAGCGGCTGGTCCTGGTCGAAGAAGGCCTCGTCCGCGCTGTCGCCCGACCCCAGGCCACCGCCCTCCGGGTCGAACCGGCCCTCCGACTCACCCGGAGGCGGGGCGGCCCGCAGCTTCTCCCGGCCGGCCTGGACCGTCTTGGTGGTGCGCTCCAGGACGATCTCGAAGGCGGCCAGCTTCTGGTCGCAGTAGTCGTCGGCCTCGTGGCGGAGCCGCCGGGCCTCGTCCTTGGCCTCCTCCACCGTGCGCCGGGCCAACTGGGCCGCGCTGCGGACGATGTCGGTGCGCTGGACCATCCGCTCGGCCCGGGCCCGGGCCGCCTCCAGGACCTCGTCGGCGTCGCGCTGGACCTTGTCCAGGAAGTCGTCGCGCTCCTTGAGCATCCACCGGGCCCGCCGCAGCTCCTCGGGGAGGCGGTTGAGGGCGTCCTCCAGCAGTTCGAGGATCTCGTCCTTCTCCACCCGCACCGTGGTGGAGAGCGGCATGGGCTTGGCGTTGGTGACGACCTCGATGACGCGGCGGATGAGGGTCTCGGTGTCGACCTGGTCGCCCTGGGCTTCCATCAGCCGTACCGCTCCACCAGCCGCTTGGCGACCGGGGGCGGGACCATGGAGCTGACCCGGGCTGCGCCGCCCAGGCGGGCGATCTCCCGCAGCAGCGACGAGGCGATGAACGAGGAGCTGGTGGCGCAGGGGATGAACACGGTGACCAGCTCGGAGATGGCCTCGTTCATCTGGGCCATCTGCAGCTCGTGCTCGAAGTCCGAGGCCACCCGCAGGCCCTTGACGATGACGTCGGCGCCCACCTCGCGAGCCAGGTCGACCACGAGGGAGCCGAAGGACTCCACCCGCACGTTGCGGAGGTGCTCCACCGACTCGGCCAGCATCTCCTCCCGGTCGGCCAGGCTGAACAGCGCCTCACCCTTCTGGGGGTTGCGCACCGCGGCCACGATCACGGAGTCGAACAGCTTGGCCGCCGTCTCGATGATCTCGAGATGGCCGTTGTGGAGGGGGTCAAAGGAGCCCGGGAACAGGGCGGTCCTCACGCGTGCCTTTCTGCGTCGGTAGGGGGCGCCGGCTCTACCAGCGTGACCACGGTACCGCCGTACCGCTTCTCCTTCCGAACGCGCCAGGCCGGGCCCACGTCCAGCTCCCGGTCGCTCTCCAGCACGGCCAGGCCGGCGGCGAGTGCCCCCAGCAGCGCCGGCCAGCCGTCAAAAACGTAAGGCGGGTCGACCAGGGCCACGTCGGCCGGCGGCGCCGAGGCCACCCAGTCCGAGACGTCGGCCTTGACGACGGTGGCCCGCGCGTACAGCCCGGTGATCACCAGGTTGGTGCGGAGGACGTCGAGGGCGGCCTGGTCCTCCTCCACGAAGGTGGCCGTCGAGGCTCCCCGCGACAGGGCCTCGATGCCGAGGGCCCCGGTGCCGGCGAAGAGGTCGACCACCTTGCGGCCCTCGACCACGTCCAGCGACCCCAGCATGTCGAAGATGGCCTCCCGCACCCGGTCGCCGGTGGGACGGATGGTGCGCCCCTCGGGAGACTGGAGGCGCCGGCCCTTCGCCGATCCCGCGACCACCCGCACGTTGACGCAGGCTACGGGGCGTCGCGGGTGGCGGACAGCTCGGCCTCGGCCTTGGCGCCGACGACGGCCAGGTCCTCCACGCCGGTGACGGTGATGGCGCCCGCCCCGTACCGCCGGCGCTGGCGGGCCTCCAGCCGGGTGGCGATCTGGCTGAGGGTGGCGTTGACGGCGATGTAGAGGACGGCGGCGTAGGCCAGCGACTGCAGGGAGTTCTGGAAGAACTGGTAGTTGATCCGGGCCCGGCCCAGCAGCTCCTCGAAGCCGATCAGGATCCCGAGCGAGCTGTCCTTGAGCAGGGTGACCAGCTGGCTGATGATGGCCGGGACCATGCGGCGCACGGCCTGGGGCACCACCACGTGGCGCATGGTGCGCCAGTAGCCGAGGCCGATGGCGTAGGCGGCCTCGCTCTGGCCCCGCTCGAGGGACAGGATGCCGGCCCGGAAGATCTCGGCCAGCACCGAGCTGTTGTACACGCACAGGCCCAGCACCAGGACCCAGAAGGTGTCCACCTTCAGGTCGCCCCGGTCGAAGGGGCCGAAGCTCAGGCTGGGCAGCCCGAGCCAGCAGAACAGGATCAGCAGGTAGAGGGGAAGGCCCCGGAAGAACTCCACGTAGAGCCCGGCCAGCCACCGCACGGGGGCGTTGCGGGACAGCCGGCCCAGCGCCATGACGGCACCGATGGCGATGGCGATGACCATGGCGGTGAGGGCGACCTTGCCCGTGTTGAGCAGGCCCACCAGGAAGAACTTGTGCACCGCCCACAGGCGGAACGGCCGCCACTTCTCCGCCTCGAACTGCCCGTTCTCCTCCAGCCGGAGATAGGCGGCGAACACGAGCAGCAGGATGGCGACCGAGGCCACCACCGACGCGATCAGGACGCGTCGCCGGGCACGCGGCCCCAGTGCGTCGGCGAGGACCGGCGCCGTCATGGTCTGGTCATCGCTTGATCGCCACCTTGCGCTCGATGACACCGACCAGCAAGCCCGAGGGGATGGTGAGGACGAGGTAGGCGGCGGCGGCACCGAGGAAGATGGGCAGGTACTGCGCCGTCTCGTTGATGAGCTGCTCGGTGGTCCCGGACAGCTCGTTGACGGAGATGAGGGCGGCCAGGGCCGAGTTCTTGATCAGGGCGATGAAGATGCTCCCCAGAGGGGCCACCACCGTCCGGAAGGCCTGGGGCAGCACGACGATGCGCAGCACCTGGGGGAAGGTGAGCCCGAGGGCCCGGGCCGCCTCCCCCTGTCCCCGGGCCACGGCGTTGACACCCGACCGCACGGTCTCGCCCACGAAGGCGCCCGTGTAGGCGGACAGGACGATGACGGCGGTGGTGAAAAACGAGAACTTGATGCCGACGTCGCCGGCGCCGACCAGGAAGCCCACCATGAGCACGGCCAGCGGCGTGTTGCGGACGACGCCCACGTACAGCGCCCCGACGGCCCGGAGGGGCGGCACGGGACTGACCCGGAAGGCGGCCACCACGGTGCCGATCACCAGCGCCGCCCCGTAGGACAGCAGGGTGAGCGACACCGTGGTGCGCATCCCTTTGAGATAGAGGTCGAGGTTGTCGAGAACGACGTCCACGCCCCCGCCTTCCGGCTAGCCGGTGGTCGTGGTCGTGGTGGCGGCGGTGCTGGTGGTGGTGGCCAGGGTGGTGGCGGTGCCGGTGCTCGGGTAGCGGTCGACCGGCGGCGGCTCCGGCGTGGTGAGGCCGAGCTGGCCGAGGGTGGCCTCGTAGGCGTCGGCCCACTCGCCGCTCTCGTAGATCTCCTCCAGCCGGGTGTTGAGGAACTCACGGAAGGCGTCGTCACCCTTCTTCAGCCCGATGCCGAGGGGCTCCTCGCTGACGTCGATGTCGAGCAGCTTGAAGGCGCCCTGGCTGGACTCCACCAGGCCGAGCAGGATGCCGCGGTCGGTGACCACGGCCTCGACCCGGTCCTGGCGCAGGGCGTCGGCGCACTCGGGGTAGGTCTCGAACAGGGTCAGCTCGGCGGTGATGTTCTGCCTCTGCAGGTTGGCCGGCGTGGTGGACCCCCGGCCGGTGCAGACCTTCTTCCCGTTGAGGTCGGTCAGCTTTGTGATGGCGTTGTTCTCGTTCTTCACCATCACCGTCTGGCCGTCGATGACGTAGGGCCCGGCGAAGTCCACCTGCTGCTTTCGGCTGTCGTTGATCGTATAAGTGGCGATCACGATGTCGACCTCGTCGGCCTGGATCACCGCCTCCCGCACGGCTGAGACGGCCTCCTTGAACTCGATCTTGTCGGCGGCCTCCTCGGCCGTGCCCCCGAAGATGCCGGCCGCGATGAGCTTGGCGATCTCGATGTCGAAGCCCTCCAGCTCACCGGTGGTGGGGTTCTTCAGGCCGGAACCGAGCTGGTTGAACTTGGTGCCGACGACGATCTTCCCCTCCTGCTGCAGCCTCGCCATCGTGGTGCCTGCGTCGAAGGTCGGCGCCGGCTCGGCGGTGGTGGTCGTCTGGTCACCGGTACCGGTCGCCTCGTCGTCGTCGTCGTCCCCGCACGCCGCGCCCACCAGCGCAACGGTGAGCAGGAGGGGGGTGAGCATCCACCTTCGTCTGGTCATGCGGGTTCTCCTTTGTTCTGTGGAGCGCATTCTCCATGGTTTGGGGTCAGTGGGCGAGGATCTTGGACAAGAAGCTGCGGAGGCGATCGGACTCGGGGGCGGAGAAGAACTGGTGGGGCGGGGCGATCTCCACGACCCGGCCCCCGTCCATGAACACCACCCGCCGGGCCGCCGACCGGGCGAAGCCCATCTCGTGGGTCACGACGATCATGGTGGTCCCCTCGGCGGCCAGTTCGATCATGACGTCGAGCACCTCCTTGATCATCTCGGGGTCGAGGGCCGACGTGGGCTCGTCGAACAGCATCAGCTTCGGCTCCATGGCCAGAGCACGGGCGATGGCGGCCCGCTGCTGCTGGCCGCCGGAGAGCTCGGCGGGGTAGCGGTCGGCCTTTTCGGCGATACCCACCCGCTCGAGCAACGCCATGGCCCGCCCGCGGGCCTGCCCCCGCGAGAGGCCCCGCACCTTCATGGGCCCGAGCGTCACGTTCTGCAACACCGTCTTGTGGGCGAACAGGTTGAAGGACTGGAACACCATCCCAACGTCGGCCCGCAGCTTGGCCAGCGCCCTGCCTTCGGCGGGCAGCGGCACGCCGTCGATGCTGATCGTCCCCGAGTCGATGGGTTCCAAGCGGTTGATGGTCCGGCAGAGGGTCGATTTGCCGGAACCGGACGGTCCGATCACCACGACCACCTCGCCCGTCTCGACGGTGAGGTCGACGTCGATGAGGGCCTTCACATCGCCGAAGGACTTGCAGACCTTGTCGACCACCACCAACCGCGCGCCGGCCACGGCCGGACGCTAACGCTTGGAATGGCCACTGTGCTGGTCATCCCGGCGCGTTCTGGCCCCCATAATCGACACGGGGGTGTCGATTTCTGGGGCCAGAATCAAATCGGCATGGGTCAGCTCTTGAAGAGGAACTCGGCCTCGTCGTCGTCGATGAGCAGGCCCAACTCGTCGGCCAGCACCTCATGGGACTCGAGGTGGGGGTCGTCGTCCACCACGGCGAAGGCGACCCGGCGGGCGTCGCGGACCAGGTCCTTGTCCCGGCGCAGCGAGGCCAGCTTGAGGTCGCTGCGACCCTTCTGGCGGGTGCCCAAGATGGTGCCCTCGCCCCGGAGGTCGAGATCCACCTCGGCCAGCTCGAACCCGTCGGTCGTGCGCACCATGGCCTTGAGGCGCTCCTCGGCCTCGGGGGTGGTGGCCTCGCCCAGGAGGAAGCACCACGACGCCGCACTCCCCCGCCCCACCCGGCCCCGTAGCTGGTGCAGCTGAGCCATACCGAACCGGTCGGCGTCCTCCACCACCATCACGGTGGCGTTGGGGACGTCGACGCCGACCTCCACCACCGTGGTGGCGACCAACACGTCGACCTCGCCCCGCCGGAAGGACTCCATGGCCGCCTCCTTGTCGGCGGCCGGCATCTGGCCATGGAGCAGGCCGAGCCGGAGATCGGGGAAGACGTGGGCCCGCAGCCGCTCCAGCTCGTCGGTGGCGGAGCGGGCCTGGACCCGCTCCGACTCCTCCACCAGGGGGCACACCACGAACGCCTGATGGCCGGCCGCCACTTCGTCGCGCACCCGCCCCCACGCCTCGGCCTCCTCCAGCGGGCCCCGGGCCCAGGCCGTCTGCACCGGCGTCCGGCCCGGGGGCAGCTCGTCCATGATCGACAGGTCGAGGTCGCCGTAGACGAGCATGGCCGCCGTGCGGGGGATGGGCGTGGCCGTCATGACCAGCACGTCGGGGTCGCTGCCCTTGCCCCGGAGGGCGGCTCGCTGCTCCACCCCGAAGCGGTGCTGCTCGTCGATCACCACCACGCCCAGGGCGGCGAACTCCACCTGCTCGGTGAGCAGGGCGTGGGTGCCGATGAGGAGGTCCACCTCGCCGGCGCGGAGGGCGGTGTGGAGCTTGGCCCGCCGGCCCGCCGGCGTGCGGTTGGTGAGCAGCTCGACCCGGAGCGGCCGGTCCCCCGTGAGGGTGGCCGGGTCGGGCACCTCCAGACCGCCCAGCAGGTCCTTCACGCCGAGGTAGTGCTGCTCGGCCAGGACCTCGGTGGGAGCCATCAGCGCCCCTTGGTGGCCGCCCTGCACCGCGGCCAGCAGCGCCGTCACCGCCACCACCGTCTTCCCTGCCCCCACGTCGCCCTGGAGCAGGCGGTGCATCGGATGGGGGCCGGTAAGGTCGCCGGCGATGTCGGCCCACGCCTGGCGCTGGGCCGCCGTCAACTCGAACGGCAGGGCGCCGTGGAAGCGCCGCACCAGGTCGCCGTCGACCTGGTGGCGGATGCCCTTGGCGGCCCGCTCCAGCGCCCGCTTGCGCATGACCAGCGCCACCTGGAGGCGGAACAGCTCGTCGAAGGCCAGCCGGCGCCGCGCCGTCTGGGCCGCGGCCATGGTGTCGGGCTCGTGGATCTGGCCGAAGGCCCACGTCCGGTCGACCAGCTTCAGTTCCTGATGCCACGACGGCGGCAGGGGGTCGGCGAACTCCCCGGCCCGCTCCAGCGCCTCGGCGATCCAGCCGGCCAGCTCCCACGTGTTCAGCTCGGCCTTGGCCGACTGCGGGTAGATGGGGATGATCCGCCCGGTGCGGTCCCCCACCAGGTCGACTACCGGGCTGGTCATCCGCCGCCGGCCCTGGAACAGCTCCATGCGGCCGAAGAACACCGCCTCCGCCCCGACCTTGAGCTGCTTGGCCCGCCACGGCTGGTTGAAGAACGTGCAGCGGAGGTAGCCGCTCCCGTCGAAGACGTCGACGTCGACGATGGACGTCCGGCCACGGGTCCGCCGGGGCCCCGACACCCGCTTGACGGTGGCCAGCACCATGCCCTCCGTTCCCACGGGCAGGTCCCCGATCTCGGCCTGGTTGGTGCGGTCCAGGTAGCGCCGGGGGTAGTGCATGAGGAGGTCGAGCACGTACTCGATGCCGACCTCGGCCAGGGCACCCGCCTTCTTCGCCCCCACGCCCCGCAGCTCGGCCACAGGGATGGTGGCCAACCGGCTGAGCCGGCGCGGGCTCAATCGATCGAGCTCACTCGATCGAGGAGCTCACTCGATCGAGAAGAGGTAGGGGTAGAGGGGCTGCCCGCCGTCGTGGATCTCGGCCCCGACGCCCTGGCAGTTCTGCTCCAGCCACTCGTGGATGGCGCGGGTGTCCTCCGGCGTGGCGTCCTCCCCCTCCAGCACGGTGACGAGCTCGTGGTCGGAGTTGAGCAGCTTGGCGAGCAGGCCGGTGGCCGCCTCCACCACCGTGGGCGCCACCACCTCGATGCCGGTGACCGACAGGCCCAGCCACGACCGTTCTGCGATGGGGCCGGCAGTGGACGAGGACGCCCGCACCGCCTGGGTCACCTCACCGGAGGTGACCTGGCCGGCCACCTCGGTCATGGCCCTGGCGTTGGCCTCGGCCCCGGCCCCGCCGTCGTACTCCAGGATGGCGGCCATCCCCTCCGCCACCGCTCGGGTGGGCACGACGCGGACGGTCTTGGCCGTGAGGGCCTGCACCTGGCGCGCCACCGGGACGATGTTGGGGTTGTTGGGCAGCACCACGACCTCCGGCGCGGGGACCGCTTCCACGGCCTGGAGGATCTCCGCCGTCGAGGGGTTCATGGACTGGCCCCCGGCCACCACGCGGGCGGCCCCGAGGGAACGGAAGATGCGGACCACCCCGGCCCCGCTGGCCACCGCCACCACCGCCGTGGTGGCTTCCTCCGGTGCCGCCTCAGCCGCCTCGCCGCTGCCCTCGCGGACCCAGCGCTGCTCCTCGACCTGCCCGTCCAGGTCCGTGACGTGGATGCGCCGGGGCCGGCCGCCCACGTCCAGCGCGGCCTCCACGGCGGCGCCGATGTCGTCGGTGTGGATGTGGCAGTTCCAGGTTCCATCGCCGCCCACCACGACGATGGAATCGCCGATGTCGCTCCACGCCCGCTTGAAGCCCGGGATGGCGGTGTCGTTGACATCCAGCAGGTACATGACCTCGAAGCGGGGGCCGCCGTTGCCCTCGGCGCCGCCGGCCGCCTCGGCCCGCTCGGCGGCCACCTGCAGAGTCTGGGCCGGCACGGGCTCGGGCGCCTCGGGGAGGGGCTGGGCCGCCACCACGTGGAGGAGGGCGTCGAAGAAGAGCACGAACCCAGCGCCGCCGGCGTCCACGACGCCGGCCTCCTTCAGCACGGGCAAGAGCTCCGGCGTCTGGGCCAGGGCGTCGGCCGCCGCCGACTGGGCCGCCTGGGCCACGTCCACCAGTCCCTTGCCAGCGGTGGCCGCTTCCTCGGCGGCCCGGGCCGAGGCGGCGACAACGGTGAGGATGGTGCCCTCCACCGGCTTCATGACGGCCTGGTAGGCGGCGTCGCTGGCGCGGCGAAGGCCCTCGGCCAGCTGGTGGGGGCCGATCGATTCCATGTCCCGCCATGCCTCGCTGAGGCCGCGCAGGACCTGGCACAGGATGACCCCCGAGTTGCCCCTGGCTCCCATCAGCGAGCCGTGGGCGACCGCTTTGCACACCGACACCATGCCGTCGGTGCCGCCCAGCTCGCCCACCACCGACTCCAGCGTCAGGGCCATGTTCGTGCCCGTGTCGCCGTCCGGGACCGGGAAGACGTTGAGCCGGTTGACCGACACCTGGTGGGCCCGCAGGGCGTCGCGGAAGCTCGTGATCACGGCGCCCACGTCCGCCGAACCGAGCCGCTCGAGGATCACCATGTCGGGCCGATGCTAACCTCGCCGCCATGGCCGCGGTCTGCGACGTGTGCGGGAAGCACCCCTCGTTCGGTATGAACATCAGTCATTCGCACCGGCGCACCAAGCGCCGGTGGAACCCCAACATCCAGCGCGTGCGCGCCATGGTCGGCAGCACCCCGCGCCGCATGCACGTCTGCACGTCCTGCATCCGTGCCGGCAAGATCAAGAAGGCCGTCCACTAGCTCCTTCGACCCGCCGGGGCGGCGGTCGGTAACCGGCGTCACCCGCTCTCTGGAGGTTTTGGTCCGCATACCGGACCAAAAGTTCCAGAAAGCCAAGGTTGGGTCAGCCCGGACCGGCAGCCCGGGCCCAGCCGGGGTCCACCGGGCCGACGCCGGCGCCGAGCGCCACACCGGCGGCGATGGCCCGCTGGCAGAAATGGCGGGCGGCCACGCAGGCGTCGGCCGGGTCCATGCCGCGGGCCAGCTCGGCGCACAC
>JBOGHQ010000104.1:0-5771 GCA_050744785.1 Acidimicrobiales bacterium
CCTGGGCGCCTCCGCCCTGGTCCTGGCCGGCCGCCGCGACAGCAAGGCTCCGGCCCGGGCTCGTCGGTAGCACCCAGCAGTCGTAGGTACGAAAGCGAAGGGGCAGCCTGCGGGCTGCCCCTTCGTCGCGCCGCCGCCCGACGGCCCCCGCAGGGCGCCTGTCCTGGTCCGGTACCGGAAATCGACCCCCTGGGGTCGTTTTCTGGTACCAGAACCGGGATCGGACTGGGGGCGGCGGCTCCTCCGGCGGGGGCGGGGGAGGGGGTGGCGGCGCCTCCTGGTAGGCCCTCAAGGGTGACGAAACACCGGTCGATGGACCTATGGCTTCCCTGTCCACCCGGTGCGTGTTAGGAAAGGTCGAGCGAGCGTCACTTCATCGCCTCGTCCGCGCCCGGCCGGGGTGGCCCGGAGGACGACGTGACCGCGACGAGGTTGGTTCGATGGCGATGAGGCGAGACAGCGAGGGGCTCGGCGGGCGGACCGACGCCGAGCTGGTCGCCCTCGCCGCCGGCGGGGAGCAGTCGGCCTTCGGCGAGCTGTACCGGCGCCACGTCGAGCCGGCCAGGGCGGCGGCCCGCGGTGTGGCCGACAACGATCATGACGCCGCCGATGCGGTGTCGGATGCCTTCGCCAACGTGTTCCGGATCGTGCGGGCGGGCCGCTTCCCCGAGGGGGCCGAGTTCCAGCCCTATGTCGTCACCTCGGCCCGGCGGGCGGCCATCGACCAGCTGCGCCGCGCCGCTCGCACCGTCACCGGTGGGCACGAGCTGGACGAGAGGGGCGTGCTGTCCTCGATGGTCGCCCGGCCTTCGGAACGAGTGGTGGCGGTGGAGAGCGCGGAGCTGGTGTCGCGAGCCTTCGCCGGGATGCCGAGTCATCTGCGGGCGGTGCTGCAGCTCACCGAGCTGGACGGCATGCCCCTGCGGGAGGCGGCCGCCGTGCTCGGCGTGAGTCCCAACACCGCCGCCCAGCGGGCGGTGCGGGCCCGGGCCCGGCTGCGCCAGCGCTACCTCCAGGCCCACGTGGCCCCGTGGGCCGAGGAGAAGTGCCGGCCCACCGTGGACCAGCTGGGGGCCTACGTGAGCGACGGGCTCTCGCCGCGCGACGTGCGCAAGGTCGAGGCCCACCTGGAGCGCTGCGAGACCTGCCGTCACCGAGTCGTGGAGTTGCGCGAGATCGGTGCCGTGCTCCGGCGGGCCGTGCTGCGCCGCCCCCTCGACGTGGCCGCCACGCCGCCCTCGCGCTAGGGGCCCCAGCCGGGACAGACCCAGACGGTGCGGACGTTTGTGGTCACAACGCTACGTGACCGTGACGGAACCCCCGGCGGTGGGCGGCAGCGCGATCAGCGTCTGCCCGCGGGCGAGCTGCACCGGACGGCCGGTGCTGTCGGTGTAGGTGGTGACCGACGTGGGCGATGCCTTGGCCCACTGCACGTCGGCCCGCTTGCCCTGGCTGAGCACGACCGCGTCGCCGCTGCCCACCACCTGGGCCTCGTCCACGCGCGCCCCGCTCGGGTCCCGGAAGCGGGTGGCCACGTAGGGCGTCTTCTGGATGATCACATTGGTGAAGGTCAGCTGGGCGCCTCCCTCCACCGTGTGGGGCGTGCCGTTGGTCGAGCGCTTCCAGACGCCGCCGGTGGCGTCCCACTGCAGCGCGACGGTGGTCCGACCGAACGACACGGTGGCCGACGTGGCCGGCACCGCGCCGGCTGGTGCGAACGGCTGGCCGGCGGGCAGGAACTCGAACAGCGTCGGGGGCGGGCGGTCGTGGTCCCTGGCCAGCGAGCGCAGCTTGGCCGTGGACGTGTAGGTCTTGAACGGCCGCTGCTTGTCGGCCCGGTACTGGAAGCCCTGGGACGACGCCGACTCGCTCACCACGGTGACCGGCTGCTGCCGGGCCTGGCGCTCGAACTCGGGGATGCCGCCCGCGAAGGCGAACACGCCGCCGAAGGTGCCGATGAGGCCGGGGTCGGTGGAGCGCACCGACCGGACGGGCCCGATCAGGGTGGCGTCCTCGGAGTGGAACACGGACAGGAACCGGGTGATGCCGCCTTCCACCTTCTCCTCGATGAGCACGTCGGCCTTGTCGATCCCGCTCTGGGGGCGCCCCTGCGGCCCGTTGTCGACCTTGACGGTGACGGCGGGCCGGTCGGCCACGTCGCCGTCGTCCAGCACCAGCCCGGTGAGGGGCGCCAGGACCGGTACCGCGGTGGTGGTGGTGGTCTCCTCGGCGGTGGTGTCGCTCCCGCCGGCGGCGTCGTCGCCCCCGCTCGAGCAGCCCGCGCCGAGGAGGGCGGCGGCGACCAGGACGGCGGGCAGGCGGGCGCGACGAGATGGGCGGAGGGGGGCCATGGCGGGCATCGTAGGAGTGCTTCGGGTGACCTCCGCCAGTCGTCCCAGCGCCGAACTGGGTAAGGATGGGGGCCATGCGCCGAACCGCCCCCTTGGTCCTCGCGTCCGTTCTGGTCCTGGCCGCCTGCGGCGGCGGCGGTGACGAGGAGGACGCTTCTCCCACCACGCGCGCGTCGTCCACCACCGTCCTGCCACCCCCGCCGGGCGATGTGGCGCCCCTCACCGGGCTGTCCCAGCCGGACGCGGCCCTCAGGGGCCGGGTGGCCCTGGTGGTGAAGATCGACAACGCGCCCAAGGGCCGGCCCCAGGAGGGGCTGAACCAGGCCGACCTGGTCGTGGTGGAGAAGGTCGAGGACGGCGTGACCCGGCTGTTCACGGTGTTCCAGACCAACGAGGCCGACCCCGTGGGGCCGGTGCGGTCGGCCCGGTCCACCGACATCGCGCTGGTCAGTACGTTGAACAAGCCCCTCTTCGCCTACGCCGGCACGAACGCCGCCTTCCAGGCGCTGGTGGACGCCGCACCCCTGGTGGACGTGGGCGTCAACAAGGCGTCCGCAGCCTACCGCCGCGTCTCCGGCCGGCCCGCTCCCTACAACCTCTTCACGAGCACGGGCGCCCTGTTCGGGCGGGGCAGCGCGGACGCCAAGGCGCCGCCGGCCCTGTTCACCTACCGGGCCGGCGGGCAGGCCGCCACCGGCGACGCCGCCGCCGGCGTGCACGTCGAGTACCAGGGCAAGAACATCACCACCCGGGTCGACTACGCGTGGGACCAGGGGGCCGGCGCGTGGAAGCGCAGCCAGGACGGCACGCCCCACGTGGACGCCAAGGGCGCCCAGATCGCACCGGCCAACGTGGTCGTCCAGTTCGTCACCTACAACGACACCGGCCAGCGGGACCGGTCGGGCGCGGTGGTCGACGAGGCCGAGCTGGTGGGGTCGGGTGAGGCCTGGATCCTCAGCGGCGGCAAGGTGGTGAAGGGGAAGTGGTCCAAGTCGTCGGCCAACACCGTCACCGAGTACACCGACGCCGGCGGCGCCAAGGTGGCGCTGACGCCTGGCGTGACCTGGGTGGAGCTGGCGCCCCAGGGCTCGGGCCGGCTCACCTAGGGCCTTCGACCTCATTCGTTCGCTCGGCAACCTACGGCTTGCATCAGGCGTTTTCGGACCCACGCCAGCCGGGAATGACTCCGGTAGGAACCAGCAACTGACCGGACGATCTCGAGGAGGCAGACCGTGCCCAAGGTGGACCCGGAGACCCATGAGCCGATGACCGACGACCCCGACGTGGCCGATCCAGAGCAGCGGGGCGGCAAGCGCGAGGGCGACCCAGGCATGGAGGACGCCAAGCCCACCGGTGCACGGGGCGCGAAGCTGGGCGGCAAGTAAGCCCAAGTAAGCCCCAACGCCGGACGACGGGCGCGCTGGCCCGGCCGGAAGGGATGTGCTCCCTCGGCCGGGCTTCGTCGCGTCCTCAGGTCGTGATGTCCCGCGCCCGGAAGGTGGCCGTGGCCACCGCGGCCAGGGCCAGGGTGACGACCACCAGCCACACGGCGGCCAGGCCCACGGGGCGGTGGAACGGAGCGCCATCCAGTTCCCGCCCGGTGAGGAAGATGGCGGAGTTCTCGCCCAGCAGCCAGCGGGCCATCTTGGGCTTCCACGATCGCACGATGGCCTCCCCGATGGCGAGGTAGGCGAAGGCCACGCCCAGGGTGGCCGACGTGCTGCGCCCGATCATGGCCACCGCCGCGCCCGTCACGGCCCCGATGCCGGTGAGCGCGGCGCCCCGGCCCACGCCCCCGAGCAACGTGCGGGCCCACGCCCCGTCGGCCCCTTCGGTGCTACCCCGGATCAGGATGGCGGGCAGGAGAGCGGCGGTGAAGAGGGCCTGGAGCACCACGGCGGCCGCCACGCCGAGCAGCCCGATGGCGGCCAGCTTGGCCACCGCCACCCGCACCCGGCGGGGCTCCCAGGTGAGCAGGGTGGTGAACGTACCCGCCTTCCACTCCGCCCCAACCATGGACGAGGCGCCGATGAGGGCGCCGATGCCGAGGAACACGAAGGTCACCAGGAGGAAGGAGTCCCCCTCGTCGGGATGCCAGAGCTCCACCAGCCGGAGGCCGTCGTCGTCCGGCGCCTGGACGAAGCGGCGGCAGTCCGCCTCGGCCGCGGCCCGGTCGAGGGCCTGGCCGGGCCGGACCAGGGGACCGTCCGGACCTACGGGGACGGGCGTGAACGGCCCGCGCCGCAGGACCGAGTCGGCACAGGAGGCGATGACGGCCTCCCGCTGGGCAAGGGCCGCGGCGCGTGCATCGTCGGGGTCCTCGGCGTTGATGAAGACCACCACGCCGGCCGCCACGCTGGCCACCATGGCCAGGCCGATGAGGGCCCACGTGAGCCGGCGGGCCAGGCAGCGGCGGACCTCGACGTTCAGAGCGCGGATCACGCCGCCTCCTCGTCGCCGGCACCCGGCGCCCCGCCGGTGAGCTCGAGGAAGACGTCCTCCAGGCTCACCTGGTGGGGGCGCAGCTCGGTGACCCACAGGCCGGCCCCGGCCAGGACGCGGGTGACGGTGGCGGCCTCGGCCGGCGCCAGCTCCACGCGCAGGGCGTCGCCGTCCATCCGAACCCCGACGCCGGCCGCCTGGAGGATGGTCAGGCCGGCGGCCAGGTCGTCGAGGCGGACCAGGAGGGCGCCCGACCGGCCGGCGCTGAGGACCTCCTGCACCGGTCCCGCGGCCACGCAGCGGCCCCGGGTCAGGATGGCGACCCGGTCGCAGGTGGCCTGGACCTCGGTGAGCAGGTGGCTGGACACGAACACGGTGCGTCCCTCGTCGCCCAGCCGGCGGACCGATCGAGCCCCGGCGGGCGAGCGGAGCTCGCGCCGCCTCCGCCCTGTCTCTCTTCGATGTCCGCAGCCGAATGGGCCGCCTACGGCGGCCGCGAGCGGCCGCGGACCTCGGCCCGTGCCAGCGGGGCGAACATTTGTGGCCACGCCGCTACCTTGGGCCGGGATGAGCCTGCGGATCACGCTCGCGGGCCGGGTGGAGATCGAGGCCGACGGCATGCCGGTGCCGAGCCGTGGACTGGGGCCTCTCGGCCGCCTGGCCCTCGCCTACCTGGTGCTGGAGCGGGCCCGTCCCGTGCCGAGGGACGAGCTGGCCGAGGTGCTGTGGGGTGAGGACCCGCCCCGCTCGTGGGAGACCTCGGTGCGGGTGGTGATCTCCAAGGTGAGGGGCGTGCTGGCCGCCACCGGCCTGCCGGCCGGCGAGGTGCTCACCACCGAGGCCGGCTGCTACCAGCTCCACCTGCCGGCCGGCAGCGTGGTCGACCTCGACGAGGCGGCCGAGGGGCTCGAGTCAGCGCTGGCCTCGCTCGAGGCCGGCTCGCCCGCCACCGCCGCCGCCGCGGCGGGGGCCGCCGCC
>JBOGHQ010000105.1:0-7525 GCA_050744785.1 Acidimicrobiales bacterium
CACCCGCCGGCGCCTGGCCCGGGCCGCCTTCGCCCACACCGCCGCCTACGACGCCGCCATCGTGGCGTGGTTCGACGAGGGGAGCGGCGACGAGCTGCTGCCGCCCACCCTCCACCTGGCCCTGGAGCGCACCGAGGACCGGCTCCGGTACGGCGAGAACCCCCACCAGCAGGCGGCCCGCTACCGGGAGGTGGGCACGGCCACGTGGTGGGACGCTGTGGAGCAGCTGGCCGGCCTGGCCCTCTCCTACCTCAACATCTACGACACCGAGGCGGCCTGGCGCCTGGTGTACGACCTGGGCGAGGGGCCGGCCTGTGCCGTCATCAAGCACGCCAACCCCTGCGGGGTGGCGGTGGCCGCCGACCTCACCACCGCCTTCGAGCGGGCCCTGGCCGGCGACGAGCGCTCCGCCTTCGGTGGGATCACCGCCGTCAACGGCCCGCTCACCGACGAGGTGGCCGAGGCCATCGCCGCCGGCCCGCAGGCCGACGTCATCGTGGCGCCCAGCTTCGAACCGGCCGCCGTCGAGCGGTTGATCACCCGCCGCAAGGCCACCCGCCTCCTACGGGCCCCGCGGCCCGAGCCGGAGCGGCGCCACTACCGCCAGGTCGGCGGCGGCTTCCTGGTCCAGGAGCCCCACCGCTTCGAGACCGACCGCAGCACCTGGCGGGTGGTCACCAGGGCCGAGCCCACCGACGGGCAGTGGCGCGACGCCGAGCTGGCCTGGCGGATCGGCGGCCACGTGACGTCCAACTCCATCGTGCTGGTGAAGGACGGCCAGGCGGTCGGTATCGGCGCCGGCCAGCAGAGCCGGGTCGACTCGGCCGAGCTGGCCGCCCGCAAGGCGGCGGGCCGGGCCGCCGGCGGGGCCTGCGCCAGCGACGCCTTCTATCCCTTCCCCGATGGCGTGGACGCCGCGGTGGCGGCCGGCGCGGCCGTGGTCATCCAGCCCGGCGGGGCCCTGCGGGACGACGAGGTCATCGCCGCCGCCGACGAGCACGGTGTGGCCATGGTCCTCACCGGCGAGCGGCACTTCCTGCATTGACGGCTCGACTCCTGCCCGGGGCCCCGGTGGCCGACGCCGTGCTGGCCGAGGTCGTCGAGCGGGCCGCCAAGGTCGCCGCCCAGGGCCGCCCGGCCGGCCTCGGCACCCTGCTGGTGGGGGACGACTCGGCCAGCGCCGGCTACGTCCGGATGAAGAACGAGAAGGCCACCGAGCTGGGCATGCACTCCGCCCACCTCCACCTGCCCGCCGACGCCACCCAGGCCGACGTGGAGGACGCCGTGCGGGCCTGGAACGCCGACCCCGCCGTCGACGCCTTCCTCGTGCAGCACCCCACCCCGCCCCAGATCGACTACGACGCCGCCATCGCCCTGGTCGACCCCGACAAGGACGTGGACGGCCTGCACCCCCTCAACCTGGGCCGCCTCGCCCTCGGCGCGCCCGGGCCGGTGCCGTGCACGCCGGCCGGCATCGAGGCCCTGCTGGCGCACTACGACATCCCCGTGGCGGGCCGGGAGGTGGTAATCCTGGGGCGGGGCACCACCCTGGGCCGGCCCCTGGCCCTCCTGCTCAGCCAAAAGCGCCCCTCTGCCAACGCCGCCGTCACCGTGGTCCACACCGGGGTGAAGGACTGGCCCCGCTACACCCTGCGGGCCGAGATCGTGATCGCCGCCGCCGGCGTGCCCGGCATCCTCCAGCCCGAGCACGTGCGGCCCGGCGCCGTCGTCATCGGCGCCGGCGTCCGGTACGAGGGGCGCCGCCTCCTGCCGGACGTGGACGAGTCGGTGGTCGGGGTGGCCGGGGCCATCACGCCCCGGGTGGGCGGGGTCGGGCCCACCACCGTCGCCATGCTGCTGCGCAACGCGGTGGAGGCGGCCGAGCGGCGGATCGCCCGGGAGGCGTGACCGGCGTGGCCCGCATCACCGACCTCCTGGCCGCCGGCCGTACCTATTCCTTCGAGTTCTTCCCCCCCAAGACCGACGAGGCCGAGCGCCAGCTGGAGAAGGCGCTGCACGAGCTGGAGCCGCTGGCCCCCTCGTTCGTGTCGGTCACCTACGGCGCGGGCGGGTCGACCCGAGAGCGGACGCGCGACATCGTCCTGCGCATCAACCAGAACACGTCGATGACGGCCATGGCCCATCTCACCTGCGCCGGCCACACCCGGGGCGAGCTCACCGAGATCGTCGCCGGCTACGGCGACAACGGCGTGGAGAACATCCTGGCCCTCGCCGGCGACCCCCCGGCCGGCGCCGCCGACGTCCCTGGCGACTTCCGCTACGCCCTCGAGTTGGTGGAGCTGGTGCGCTCCGTCGGCGACTTCTCGGTAGGGGTGGCCGCCCACCCCGAGCTCCACCCCCGCTCGGCGGGCGACCGGGCCGCCGACCGGGACCACCTGGCCGAGAAGCTGCGCCGGGCCGACTTCGGCATCACCCAGTTCTTCTTCCGGGCCTCGGACTACCTCACCATGGTGGAGGAGCTGGCCCAGCGAGGGGTGGGCACGCCGGTGCTGCCCGGCATCATGCCGGTCACCAACGCCAGCCAGGTCCAGCGCTTCGCCCAGCTGGCCGGCGCCGAGCTCCCGCCCGACCTGGCCGCCCGCATCGAGGCGGTGGCCGACCGGCCCGAGGAGGTGCGCCGCATCGGCGTGGAGGTGGCCACCAACCTGTGCGAGGAGCTGCTGGCCGAGGGCGTGCCGGGCCTGCACTTCTACACCCTGAACCGCTCCACCGCGACGCGCGAGATCTACGCCAACCTGGGCCTGGGGCCCAGCGCCTGAAAGCGGGCGCAGCCGGCCCCGTTCTCGCAGGGGCGGGCGGCGTCGCTACCATCCGCCGATGGCCGAGAAGATCAGCATGGGCGCCGGCGGCGTCCTCCAGGTGCCGGACGAGCCGATCATCCCCTACATCGAGGGCGACGGCACCGGCGTCGACATCTGGCCCGCCACCCAGCTGGTGCTCGATGCGGCCGCGGCCAGGCACGGCAAGCGCATCGCCTGGCAGGAGGTCCTGGCCGGGGAGAAGGCCTACCAGGCCACGGGCGAGTGGCTGCCGCAGGACACCGTCGACGCCTTCCGGGACCTGCTGATCGGCATCAAGGGACCCCTCACCACGCCGGTGGGTGGCGGCATCCGGTCCCTCAACGTCGCCCTCCGCCAGCTGCTCGACCTCTACGTCTGCCTCCGTCCCGTGCGCTGGTTCACCGGCGTCCCCTCACCGGTGAAGCACCCCGAGCGGGTGGACATGGTGATCTTCCGGGAGAACATCGAGGACATCTATGCCGGCCTCGAGGTCGAGGAGGGCACGGCGGAGGCGGCCAAGCTCATCAAGCTCCTGCACGACGAGTTCGGCTGGGAGATCCGGCCCGACTCCGGCGTCGGCATCAAGCCCATGTCAGAGATGGGGTCGAAGCGACTGGTCCGGGCGGCCCTCGAGTACGCCGTCCGGCACGGCCGCAAGAGCGTGACCCTCGTCCACAAGGGCAACATCCAGAAGTTCACCGAGGGCGCCTTCCGGAACTGGGGCTACGAGCTGGCCCGGGAGGAGTTCGCCGACGTGGCCGTGGGCTGGGACGACTGCGGTGGGAAGCCCGGCGACCGCATCCTGGTGAAGGACGCCATCGCCGACATCACCCTCCAGCAGGTGCTCACCCGGCCCGAGGAGTTCGACGTCATCGCCACCACCAACCTGAACGGCGACTACATCTCGGACGCGCTGGCGGCCCAGGTAGGGGGCATCGGGATCGCGCCCGGCGCCAACATCAACTACGTCACCGGCCACGGGGTGTTCGAGGCCACCCACGGCACCGCGCCCAAGTACGCCGGCCTCGACAAGGTGAACCCCGGCTCGCTGCTGCTGTCGGGCGTGCTGATGTTCGAGCACCTCGGCTGGACGGCGGCGGCCACGGACATCGTGCGGGCCCTCGAGGCCACCATCGGCGAGGGCATCGTCACCTACGACTTCGCCCGCCTCACCCAGGGCGCCACCGAGGTGCGCTGCTCGGAGTTCGCGGCCGCCATCGCCGAGCGGCTGTAGCCTTCACGCCGCGGCGCGAGTCGCGAAATTCACGGGCTTGGAAGGAGTCCGCGCACCTAAGTTCGATCGAGTTGTGGCGGAGCCGGTTGCCAGACCAGACCCGACCGACGGCCTGCCCCCGCCGTCGCTCGTGGTGGGCCTGCGGGTGCTGTGGGAGACCGCGCCCGCCGCCAGCCCCCGCCCTCCGGGCGTCGAGAGGCGGCGCTGCCCACCCTGGCCCAGCTGGCCATGGCCGGCAGCCACGACAGGGGCGTGGCTGAGGGCGCCGCCGTGATCCCCGCCATCATCGACCTGGAGCGGTCCGGCCGGGCCGAGGCGGACCGGCTCGGCGCACCGTTCTTGCACCGGAGGTCGACCGCCAGCGGTCGATCTCCAGTGCAAGAAGCCGCGGGCGGTGACGGGTCGGCCGCGGCCGGCCTGCCGGTGACCGAGATCCGCTTCGAGGGAGTGACCTTCTCCTACCCGGGCCGGCCCGAACCCGTCCTCCGGGACCTGGACCTGGTGATCCCCGCCGGCCGTTCGCTGGCCGTGGTGGGCGCCAACGGGGCCGGAAAGACCACGCTCGTGAAGCTGCTGGCCCGGCTGCACGACCCCGCCGGCGGGACGGTGCGAGTGGACGGCGTGGACCTGCGGGACCTGCCCCCGACGCCTGGCAGCGCCGGGTGGCGGCGATCTTCCAGGACTTCACCCGCTACGAGCTCTCGGCCGCCGACAACGTGGCCTTCGGCGGCCTGGCGATGGCCGGCGACCCGTTGGTGCGGGACCGGGCCGCGGCCCGGGCCGGCGCCCTGGAGCTGATCGCGTCCCTGCCCAAGGGATGGGACACGGTCCTGTCCCGCCGCTTCGAGGGCGGCACCGAACTGTCGGGCGGCGAGTGGCAGCGGCTCGCCCTGGCCCGGGCCCTGTTCGCGGTGGAGGCCGGCGCCGGGGTGCTGGTGCTGGACGAGCCCACCGCCAACCTGGACGTGCGGGCCGAGGTGGAGCTGTTCGACCGCTTCCTCGACGTCACCCGTGGCACCACCACCGTCCTCATCTCCCACCGGTTCTCCACCGTCCGGCGGGCCGACCGCATCGTGGTCCTCGACGGCGGCCGCATCCAGGAACAGGGGACCCACGACGAGCTCGTCGCCGCGGGCGGCCGCTACGCGGCCATGTTCGCCCTCCAGGCCGGCCGCTACCGGGAGGCGGCGCCCAGATGAACCTGCTGGAGCCGGGGGAGGGGGCCCGGGGCCGGTGGCGGGCGGTGGCCGCCATGGCCACGGCCGGCTTCCGTGCCGATCCGTGGCGGGCGGGCGGCACCCTGGCCCTCGACACCCTGGCCGGGCTGTCGGGGCCGGTGTTCGCCGTGGCCCTGGGATGGTTGGCCGACGCCGCCCAACCCGGCGGGGTCGGGCCGAGCCCGGCCAGCGCCGCCCTGGTCCTGGCCGTCGCCCTCTCCGCCCTCATGGCCCTCTGGGGCATCTCCTGGCAGCTGAAGCTCGTCCTGGAGGAGAAGACCGCCCACCTGGTGGAGTGCCACGTGGTGGACCTGGTCACGGGGCTGCCCGGCGTGGCCCACCACGAGAACCCCGACCACCTGCGCCGGGTGGAGCAGCTCATCCGGGAGAACTGGCTCATCGCCATGAGCGTTCCGGCCCTGGTCGGGTCGGCCGAGGTCTTCGTCCGCCTGGCCGTCACCATGGTCCTGCTGGCTCGGGTCGACACCGCCCTGCTGGCGCTGCCCCTGTTCGCCGTCCCCTCGGTGGTGGCGGGCGCCCTCGCCGAACGCATCCGCCTGCAGGCCATCGACCGGCGGGCCGACATCCATCGCCGCGGGGCGTACCTGTTCGACCTGGCCACCCAGCCTGCGCCGGCCAAGGAGGTGCGCATCTTCGGCCTGGGCCCCGAGCTGCTGGCCCGCCACCACGCCGCCGGGCGGGACATCTCCCGCGACGAGCGGGACCACCGCCTCAAGGGCGCCCTGCTCGTGACGGCGGGCCGGCTGATCTTCGCCCTCGGGTACGCCGGCGCCATCATCGTCGTGGCGGCCCGGGTGGCCGGCGGCGACGCCAGCGTGGGCGACCTGGTCCTCACCCTGGCCTTGGCCGGGCAGGTCATGGGGCAGCTCACCACCATCTCGGACCGGGCCAACTGGCTGAACTGGACCCTCACCGCCGTGCGCAACTACCTCTGGCTGCTCGACTACGCGGCCCGCGCCACCACGGCGGGCAGGACGGCTGCAACCGATGGGCCCCGGCCCGCTCCGGCTCGCCTCTGCGACGGCATCCGATTCGAGGGGGTGGGCTTCCGCTATGCCGACGAGACCGGCGACGTCCTGCGGGACGTGGACCTCCACCTGCCGGCCGGCGCCATCGTGGCCGTGGTCGGCGACAACGGTGCCGGCAAGTCCACGCTGGTCAAGCTCCTGTGCCGGCTGTACGAGCCGACCAGCGGCCGCATCACGGTGGACGGCGTGGACCTGCGGGACCTCGATCTGGCCGGCTGGCGCCAGCGAGCGACGGCCGCCTTCCAGGACGCGGCCCGCTTCGAGCTGGTGGCGGCCGAGGCCGTGGGCGTGGGCGATCCAGCCCGGATGGGCCGAGCAGACGTCGCCGCCGCGGTGGCCGGATCGGGCACGGGCGCCATGATCGACGGGCTCCCGGCCGGGCTCGACACCCAGCTCGGGCCCACCTGGGTGGGTGGGGTGGAGCTGTCCGGCGGGCAGTGGCAGCAGGTGGCCCACGCCCGTTCCCTCATGCCCCAGCAGCCCGTGCTCCTGGTACTGGACGAGCCCACGGCCGCCCTTGACGCCGACGCCGAGCACGCCCTGTTCGAGCGGTACGCGGCGGCAGCCCGAGCGGCGCGGAGCACCACCGGCGCCGTCACCGTCTTGGTGAGCCACCGCTTCTCGACGGTGCGGATGGCCGATCTCATCGTGGTGCTCCGGGAGGGGCGGGTGGTCGAGTTCGGTCCCCACGCCGACCTGATGGCGGCCGGCGGGCTGTACGCCGAGCTGTACGCCCTTCAGTCCCGCGCCTATCGCTGAACCTACAGGCCAGGCGCACACCGGTCGATGCACATCCAGTGCGCAATCCCCGCCATGCTGACGAACGAGGCGAGAACGGCTTCACCCTCGTGGAGCTGATGGTCGTGGTGGTGATCATCGCCGTCCTGGTCGCCATCGCCGTGCCGGTGCTGGCCGGCGCCCGCCGCCGGGCCGGCGACCGGGCCGCCCAGTCCGACCTGCGTACCGCCAACGTCAGCCAGCTGCTCGTGCACGCCAACACCCAGCGCTTCACCGACGACCTCGCCGCCCTCGGCGAGGTGGAGCCCTCGCTGGCCTGGACCGGCACGCTGGCCACCATGACGTCGGGGAGCGGGGCGATCTACGTGGTGCTCCTGCCCGACACCTTGCTCCCCGACGACACCGTCCTGGTGGGCGCCAAGAGCAGCTCGGGCCGCTGCTTCTGGATCCGGACCACAGCCACCGCCGAGGGCTCGCGGTTCGCCG
>JBOGHQ010000106.1:0-6874 GCA_050744785.1 Acidimicrobiales bacterium
TGGCGGCGACGACGCCGCGCCGGGCCAGACCGGC
This sequence comes from Acidimicrobiales bacterium, assembly GCA_050744785.1. Lineage (GTDB taxonomy): Bacteria > Actinomycetota > Acidimicrobiia > Acidimicrobiales > JBOGHQ01. The sequence continues at coordinate 35 of JBOGHQ010000106.1, forward strand.
GCGACGGCGGCCCCGCCCCCGGTGCTGCTGGCCCAGCAGGACGGCTCGGGCCGTGCCTCGTCGCTCACCGTCCTGGCCCCCGCCGCCACCGACGGCGGCAACCTCATCCTCATCCCGCCCGGGACCATGACCGAGATCGTCTCCCTCGGCCTGGAGCCGGTGTCACGGGCCCTCGAACTGGGTGGCCCGTCCCGCCTCCATGCCACCGTGGAGAACCTCCTCGGGGCCAGCCTGGCCGAGGTGGTGGTGGTGGACGACGTCGGCTTCACCGCCATGGTGGCGCCGGTCGGCCCCCTCATCGTGTCCGTCCCCGAGCGGGTCGAGGAGGTCGACCCCAACGGGCGGGTGCAGGTCCTCTACGAGGCAGGGCAGGTGACCATCCCGCCCCAGGAGGCGCCCCGTTTCCTGGCCGCCAAGGGCACGGGCAACGACCTGGCCCGCCTGGCCCGGCACCAGGCCTACCTCGACGCCTGGCTACGGGCCGTGCGGGAGCGTCCCGACGCCGCCCCCACCTCGCCGCCCGCCCTGGCCCGGGCCTTCGACGGCCTCGCCACCGGCGACGTCCGCACCCGGGTCCTGCCCGTGGAGGCCTTCGGCACGGCCGCCACCGAGGGCGAGCTCTACCGGGCCCGCACCGAGGAACTGGCGCGCATGGTGGCCGACGTCTTCCCCTCCGCCGTCCAGGATGGCAGCGCCGTCCGGCCTCGCATCCAGATCCTCAACGGCACCGGGGCGGTGGGCCTGGCCGACGCCGTGCGCAACAAGCTCGGTGCCGGCTTCGACATCCGGCTCACCGGCAACGCCGCCACCTTCGACCACCAGGCCACCGAGGTGGTGTTCTACGACCGGGACGAGCAGGCCGCTGCCGAGCGGGTTCGCACCGCCCTCGGAGTGGGAGAATTGGTGTTCAGCCGGCGTCCGCTGGACGTCGTGGACGTGACGATCATCGTCGGAAGGGACTTCAGCACCGAGTGATGCCTCAGGAGATCCGGAACCAAACGGTGGTCGCGGCCCGGGCGGCGGCGGCCAAGAAGGGCGACGACCCGGTGATCCTGGAGGTGGGGGAGGTGCTGGCCATCACCGACGCCTTCGTGATCACCAGCGGCACCAACGCCCGCCAGGTGCGCACCATCGCCGAGGAGGTGGAGGCCAAGGTGGCCGAGGCGTGCGGCCCCAAGCCCCTCCGGGTGGAGGGTTTGGACGACGCCCGCTGGGTGCTCCTCGACTACGGCGACTTCGTGGTGCACGTGTTCCTCGAGGAGGTGCGCCGCTACTACGACCTCGAGCGCCTCTGGTCCGACGCCCCCCGCGTGGAGTGGGAGGAAGGCGCCGAGGCGGCCGCCGGGGGCCGGTAGCCCCTTACGCCGGCAGCGACGGCGACACCCTGACAAGGAAGTCCTCGGCCCAGCGGACGCGGGACGACTGGCCGTTGCGAGTGGCGCGAGGCGGGGGGAGCAGACGCCACTCGGGGTGCTGCCCACCGGCACGAGGAAGACCTGCTGGAGCTCGTGATAGTAGACCCCGAAGAACTCCACTTCGGCGCCATAGGCCTTCGGGGAGGTTCCTGGTGTTGCTCGTGGTTCGGAATGCCAGCACGTTGCCGGCGCGACGGGCCGCCTTGCACTGCACGCCGTGCAGTCCAGAGGTGTCGGCGAAGACGAGGTCGACCCGTGCGTGGCTACCGAAGGCGGGGGAGGTAGACGGTCCAACCCTGGGCGGTGAGGGCAGCCGCGACGGCGGCCTCGGCGCGGGCTCCAATCTCGGACGGCGGCGACATGCGCCCGAGGTTAACCACGGCCTGCGACAGTCCATGTCCAGCGTGCTCAGCCGCCTGATGCTCCTGGTAACGTGCCGGACAGAGGGGCTGTAGCTCAATTGGTAGAGCGCCACGATGGCATCGTGGAGGTCAGGGGTTCGATTCCCCTCAGCTCCACCCCTCAGGACGCGCCCAGCAGGGGCCACACCGACCCCGGCCGGTACCATCCCCCCCATGGCTGAGCCCTACGACCCACCGGCCGTCGAGGCCAAGTGGCAGCAGCGGTGGGCCGACGAGGGCACCTACCAGGTCGACAACGACGACCCCCGCCCGCCGTTCTTCGTGCTCTCCATGTACCCCTACCCGAGCGGGCCGGCCCACCAGGGGCATGTCCGCAACTACACCTTCGGCGACCTCATCGTGCGCCACCGCACCATGCGGGGCGACGCCGTCCTGTCGCCCATGGGGTTCGACAGCTTCGGCCTCCCCGCCGAGAACGCCGCCATCGGCGCGGGCACCCACCCCCGCCCCTTCACCGACGAGCGCATCGCCGAGCTGAAGGCCTCCATGCTGCGCCTGGGCGCCATGTACGACTGGCGCCGGGAGATCCGCAGCCACGACCCCGACTACATCCGCTGGAACCAGGTGATCTTCGAGCGGTTCCTGGAGGCGGGCCTGGCCTACCGGTCCAACGCCCCCGTCAACTGGTGCCCGGGCTGCCAGACGGTGCTGGCCAACGAGCAGGTGCTGGCCGACGGCACCTGCGAGCGGTCGGGCGACGTCGTGGTCAAGCGGCAGCTGGAGCAGTGGTTCTTCGCCATCACCCGTTACGCCGACGAGCTGCTGGAGGGCCTGGACGAGCTGGACTGGCCCGAGCGGGTCAAGACCATGCAGCGCAACTGGATCGGGCGGTCCGAGGGCGTGGAGTTCGACATGGAGGTCGAGGGCCGCCCCGACCTGCAGCTGCGGGTCTTCACCACCCGCCCCGACACCAGCTTCGGGATGACCTACGCCGTCCTGGCCCCCGAGCACCCGCTGGTGGACCAGCTCACCACCGACGAGCACCGAGCGGCGGTGGCCGAGTTCAAGGACCGGGTCAGCCGGGAGTCGGAGATCGAGCGCATGTCCACCGAGGGCGCGCTGGAGAAGCGGGGGGTGCTGACCGGCTCGTCGGTGATCAACCCCTTCAACGGCCGGCCCGTCCCGGTGTTCCTGGCCGACTACGTCCTCATGGGCTACGGCACCGGCGCCATCATGGCCGTGCCCGGCGAGGACCAGCGGGACTGGGACTTCGCCAAGGCCTATGGCCTGGCCATCATCCGCACCGTGCAGCCCCCCGAGGGCTGGGCGGACGCCGCCTACACGGGCGACGGCCCGCGCATCAACAGCGAGTGGCTGAACGGCATCACCGACACCGCCACCGCCAAGGAGACGGCCAGCGCCTGGCTCGAGGAGCGGGGCCTCGGCGCCCGCAAGGTGAACTACCGCCTCCGGGACTGGCTGGTGTCCCGCCAGCGCTACTGGGGCTGCCCCATCCCGGTGGTGTACTGCCCCACCGACGGCATCGTGCCCGTGCCCACCGGCCAGCTGCCCGTGCTCGCCCCCGACGACGCCGAGCTACGCCCCACCGGCGAGTCGCCCCTCAAGGCCCACGAGGGCTTCCGCGTCACCACCTGCCCCACCTGCGGGGGGCCGGCCGAGCGGGAGACCGACACCATGGACACCTTCGTGGACTCGTCCTGGTAGTTCCTGCGCTTCTGCGACCCGTGGGCCAGCGACCAGCCGTTCTCACAGGAGGCGGCTGCCCACTGGATGCCGGTGGACCAGTACATCGGCGGCATCGAGCACGCCATCCTCCACCTGATGTACGCCCGCTTCTACACCAAGGCCCTGGCCGACCTGGACCTGGCACCCAAGGACGTGCGGGAGCCGTTCAAGCGGCTCTTCACCCAGGGCATGATCCGCATGGGTGGGACCAAGATGTCGAAGTCGAAGGGCAACCTGGTGGCGCCGGCCAAGTACTTCGACACCGTCGGCGCCGACGCCCTGCGCCTCTACCACCTCTTCGTGGGCCCGCCCGCCGACGACGTGGACTGGACCGAGCAGACCGAGGAGGTGATCGAGGGCTGCGGGCGGTTCCTCAAGCGGGTGTGGCGGCTGGCGCTGGGCGACGGTCCGGGCCCCGCCGCCGACCCCGACCCCATCGACCGGGCCGCCCACCGCCTCATCGCCAAGGTCACCGACGACTACGAGCGATGGTCGTACAACACCGCCGTGGCCGCCCTCATGGAGTTCACCAACCTCCTGTACCGGGACGGCACCACCGAGCTCGCCGTCGACACCATGCTGCTCCTCATGGCCCCGATGACCCCGCACGTCACCGCCGAGCTGTGGGAGCGGCGGCGGGGCGGCGAGGTCCACCGCCAGCCCTGGCCGGCGGCCGACCCGGCCATGGCCCGCCAGGAGACCGTCACCTTGGTGGTCCAGGTCAACGGCAAGCTCCGGGACCGCATCGAGGTGCCCGCCGACGTCGACGCCGCCACCGCCGAGGCGCTGGCCCTGGCCTCGGACCGGGTGCGCGAGCAGCTCGACGGGCGGGCGCCCACGAAGGTCATCACCCGCCCGCCGCGGTTGGTCAACGTCGTGGTCTGACCAACCGAGCCCGGTCCCACCGCCGCCCGGCCACACCGTTCCCCGCCTGAGATGACGTTGGCGGGCGCCTACGATGACGCACTCGTGCCCGGATTTTCTCGCCCCCTGCTTGCCGCGCTCGTCGTGGGGTCGCTGCTGGCCGGTTGCTCCGGCGGCGGCGACGAGGATGCCGGTTCACCGCAGAAGGCGACGCCCGAGACCACGACGACCAAGGCGCCGGCCCGGGTCGCGGTGATGGGCACCAAGGTCGAGGCCATGGCCCCGCAGGCCCCTGCCTTCCCCGCTGAGGTGCAGTCCGCCGTCCAGGCGACCCTCGACGCCTACCTGGCCAAGGGCGTGGTGCGACCCCTCGAGACGGGCGAGCCGGCCACCGGCCTGGAACCGGTGTTCACCGAGGCCGCCCTGGCCCGGCTGGCCGGGCCGGGGCCGGACCGGTCCGCCGTGCTGGAGGAGGGCGAGCCCCTGCGCGGCACGGTCCGACCGGACCGGGCCAACGCCACCCTCACCGCCCTCACCGCGCCGGGCGGCGAGGTGGTGCTCGTGACCGCCCAGCTCGACCTGGCCCACACGGTGGAGGCGGACGACCGGGCGGTGGCGGTGGTGCGGTCCGGCGAGGTCGTCCTCATCCCCTACGGGGGGTGGCGCATCGACGCCTACGACATGCGGACCGCCCGGGACACCCAGCCGCCGGGGCCCCGATGAGGCGGGCCCTCGCCGCCGCGGCCGCTCTCGGCGCGCTGGTGGTCTCCACCTCCGTGGTCCCGACCCGCACCGCCGCCGGCCAGCCCGCGGTGGAGATCCACAGAGTGGACGAGGGCCACTTCTCCCCCGTGCCCGGCACGCCCGTGTTCGTGCTGGTCCTCGGCCTCGACGGCGGCGGCGACCGCCCAGGGGTCGAAGGGGACCGTTCCGACGCCATGCACCTGATCGGCATCAACCCCGCCGCCGGCGCCGGCACCATGCTCAACATCCCCCGCGACGCCTGGGTGGCCATCCCCGGTCACGGCCAGAGCCGCATCAACGACGCCTACTACTACGGCGGGGCGGGGAAGGCGGCCGAGACGGTGGAGGCCCTCACCGGCGCCGACGTGGCCTTCGTGCTGGCCACCCGGTTCCGGCCCTTCGAGGCCATGGTGGACGAGCTGGGCGGCGTGGACGTCGACGTCCCCATGGCCATGAGGGACGCCGACTCCGGCGCCGACTTCCCCCAGGGCCGGGCCCACATGGACGGCCGGGCCGCCCTGGCCTTCTCCCGCAACCGCCACGTCCCCGGCGGCGACGTCCGGCGCACCGAGCACCAGGCCCTGTTCATCCTCTCCGGCCTCACCAAGCTGCGGGCCGAGAACGCCGGCCCGGCCGGGGTGGCCCGGTACCTGGCCGTCCTCGGCCGCCACGTCGGCATCACGGGGATCGGGCTGGTGGACCTCTACCGGCTGGGCCGGCTGGCGCTGACCATCGACCCGGCCAAGGTCCGCAGCATCACCATGCCCGCCTACGCGGCCAACGTGGGCGCCCGATCGGTGCTGCTGGTCGGTCCCGCCGCCCCCGCCCTCTTCGCCGACCTACGCGACGACGCCCTCCTGCAGTCCCACTGAAGGCTCAGGCGGCGGGCAGTGCCTTGGGCGGGCCGAAGAGGTAGCCCTGGCCCAGGCCGACGTCCAGCTCGGCCAGCATCCCCCGCTCCCGTTCCGTCTCGATCCCCTCGGCGATGAGGGCGGCGCCGGTGCGGCTGGCGAAGTGGCCCAGGGCCGCCACCAGGGCCTGGCGGGCGGGGTCGCCGTGGATGCCCGACACCCACGACTGGTCCAGCTTGACGAACTCGGGCTCCAGGGCCAGCACGTGCCGGAGGCTGGCGAAGCCCGAGCCGGCGTCGTCCACCGACAGCCGGGCCGCGGGGCGCAGGGCGCCAAGGGCGTCGGAGAGCTCGGCGTAGTCGTCCACCGGGTCGTGCTCGGTGAGCTCCAGGACGACCGGCAGCGGGCACCCCACCAGCAGGCGGGTCAGCAGCCCTTCGGACAGCACGAGGGCGGGCGAGACGTTGACGCTCAGCCAGCCCTGGAGCGGCAGGGCGGCGGCGGCGCGGAGGGCGGCGGTCAGCGTGGCCGCCTCCAGGTCGATGCCGCGGTCGAGGGCGGCCGCCTCGGCGAAGCGCAACTTGGGGTCGGCCCCGTCGGTGAAGCGGGTCAGGGCCTCGTAGCCGGTGACCCGGCCGTCGGCCAGGCTGACGATGGGCTGGAACACCGGCGAGAAGGCCTCCTGGCGCAGCAGGTCGTCGAGGGCAGAGCGCTGGGCCCGGCCGCCCCCGGCCAGGAGGGACGGCGTCATGAGGCCCTCGGCCACCGCCGCGAAGTCGATGGCGGCCGCCAGCAGCTGGGCCCCGGCGCCGGGGGGCACCCGGCCCCGAGCGCGGTGGGCGGGCACCAGGGCCAGCG
>JBOGHQ010000107.1:0-8557 GCA_050744785.1 Acidimicrobiales bacterium
GTGCGGCCGCCCCCGACGGCGGCGGCGGCGTGGGGCACGTGCGGGCCGCCTTGGTGCAGGGCGGTGGGCCCCGAGGCTTTCGAGCCGTCGACGGGAGCTCCGACGCCGTCTTCGCCCGCCAGTCGGAGGCCACCGAGGCCGTCCGCCCGCCGGTGGGCCTGGTGGTGTGGCCCGAGGACGTCATCGACGTCGACTCGCCGGTGGAGCACACCGAGGAGGGGCAGGTCGTGGCAGCCCTGGCCCGCCGGCTGGCGGCCACCGTCGTGGCCGGCGTGGTGGAGGGCGCCGGGCCCGAGCGGTTCCGCAACATGGCGGTGGCGTGGGGCCCCGACGGCCAGGTGGTGGACCGTTTCGAGAAGGTGCACAGGGTGCCGTTCGGCGAGTACGTCCCCGGCCGGCGCTTCTTCGACCGCATCGCCGACCTCTCCGACGTGCCGCGCGACGCCATCCCCGGGAGCGGCCCCGGCCTCCTGCGCACGCCGGCCGGCGACCTCGGCGTCCTGGTGTCCTACGAGGTGTTCTTCGCCGGCCGGGGCCGGGAGGCGGTGCGGGCCGGCGCCCGCCTCCTGGTGGTGCCCACCAACGCCGCGTCCTACAGCACCAGCCAGGTGCCCACCCAGCAGGTGGCCACGGCCCGGCTGCGGGCCATCGAGACCGGGCGCGACCTGCTCCAGGCCGCCCCCACCGGCTACAGCGCGGTGATCGACCACCGCGGCCGGCTGCGAGCACGGTCCACCCTCGGCCGGCGCCAGGCGCTGCACGCCACCGCCACCCTCCGATCGGGCCGCACCCTCTACCTCCGGTGGGGCGACTGGCCCGTGCTGGCGCTGGCCGCCGGAGCGGTGGCGGCGGCCTGGGGGCTCGATCGCCGGCGGCATTCCGCCCGTCCCGGTTTCTGAACCCCCAGGTCCGGTATGCGGACCTGGGGGTGCCGAAGGGCGGACGGGCCTGCCGTCCTCAGTCCCGGACGGCCCCGATGTCGGGGCCCGGATGGTTGGACAGCACCAGCACCTCCGACGGGGGCAGGTCGCCGATCTCGACGTAGGCGGTGCCGTCCGGCCGGCGGTGCACGGGCAGGCTGGCGCCGGACCGGTTGCCAGCGTTTCCGAGCGGCGCGCCGGCCGCCTCGGCGCTGGAGAGCACCACCGTCATCGACGACCCCGGCGGGTTGAGGCCGGCGTCCACCACCACGCCGGCGCCGCGCCCCTCCAACCCGTGGCCGTTGACGATGCAGAGCGCCTCCTCGTCGTCGAGGATCCGGGACCAGGCGATCACCTCGCCGGGACCGGGCGAGTGGAACGGCCCGCCGAACAGCGAGATGGGGCGGAGGTACTGGCGCCCGTGGCGCAGCACCGGCTGGGCCCGGCGCAGGGCGGCCATGGCCGCCATGCGGCGGTACGTGCCGTGGCCCGGGTCGAAGCAGTGGTGGCCGGCAGTGCCGAAGGGGCCGAAGCCGGGGAGGCCGGCGTCGACGCCGAGGCCGCCGGGTGCCAGCCCGTCCCGGCCGGACCGGCGGGGATGCTCGGGCCCGAACATGGCCTCCCGGAGGTAACGGTCGGACGACCCCCACTCCGGCAGGTACTGGCGCTCCGGCGGCTCGGGGCCGGCCAGGGCCTGCTCGGTGCCGTAGTAGATGCACGGGATGCCGAGGGTGAACAGCTGGAGGGCCGCCGCCGCCGCCACCTGGTGGTCGGTCGGGGCCTGGCTGGAGAAGCGCAGCTTCTCGCCGAAGACGTGGTCGTGGTCGTCCAGCACCGAGACGTGGCGGTCGCCCAGGACCCGGTGCGAGCCCATCACGCGGGCGCGGGGCACGAAGTTGTCGAAGTAGGCGGCGGGCGGGTCGAGCCCCTTGGCCACGCCGCGGAGCGCCAGCCGGGTCTCGCCGATGTCGAGGGCGGCGTCGAGGTTGCGCTCCAGGGCGTCCAGGTAGCCGGTCTGGGCGTGGTCGCCGCCGGCGATCTCGGCCAGCAGCAGGAAGTCGTGCACGCCCTGGTTGGCGGCGAACTCCTTCATCGAGCCGCAGAAGTTGCGGGCCTCCTCGAACGAGACGTGCTTCAGGGTGTCGATGCGGAAGCCGTCGCAGCCGGTGAGGGCGATCCAGTACTTGTAGCAGCGGGCCAGGTCGGAGAGCAGGCCGGGGGCCTGGAGGCGGAAGTCCCGCAGGGTGATGAAGTCAGTCCGCTTGTGCTCGGCGTTGGGATCGTCCAGGTCGCCGGCGCCGAGGCTGCCGGCGCCGGCCCGGGTGTAGCGGTCCGAGTCCTGGAACTCCTCCGGCCACACGCCGTCCTCGCCCCCTGCGATGGTCCCGGTGGGGTGACCGGCCGGGTCGACCCACGCTCCGAAGGGGTGGCGGTCGGGCGTGTAGTGGGGCTTGAACGGGCCGCCGGGCGTCTCGCTGGGATAGAGCCAGTTGGTCCCCGAGTGGTTGAAGATCACGTCCAGCACCACCCGCAGGCCCCGGTCGTGGGCGGCCGCCACCAACGCCACCAGGTCGGCGCGGGTGCCGAAGCGGGGGTCGACGTCGAGGAAGTCCTGGATCCCGTAGCCGTGGTAGCTGTCGAGGTGGCCCCGCTGCTTGAACACGGGGCTCAGCCAGATGGCGGTGACCCCCAGCCCGGCCAGGTAGTCCAGCTTGGAGGAGATGCCGGCCAGCGTGCCGCCCTGCCACCGGTCGGCACCCGACGCCGCCCATCGGTCCCACCGCCACGGCTGGCCGGGACCGAGATCGGGACGGGCCGCCCACCGGTCGTGGCGGTCCAGCAGGGGCCGGTCCTGCTCCCGGCCGTCGCTGAAGCGGTCGACGAGCAGGAAGTAGATGACCTCGTCCCGCCACGACGCCGGCGACGGCAGGTACCGCTGCTTGCGCGGCAGCGACAGGCCCCGGTGGAGCGAGGCGGGCCGGGCGTGGGCCAGGGCCCGCTCGGCGAAGGGGAGCGCCATGTCGGGGCGAGGTCAGCCGGCGCAGGCGCCGCAGGTGCCGAGCAGGTCCAAGCGGTGGCTCTCGGCCCGGAAGCCGGTGCCGGTGGTGACCCTCCCGATCACGCTGGCCAGGCTGCGCTCCAGCTGGGCGGGCGGCGTGAAGTCCTCCACGCCACCGCAGCTGACACAGACGAGATGGTGGTGGTGGCCGGCCAGCTCCTCCGACAGCTCGAAGCGGGCGAACTCGTCCCCGCTCATCACCCGGTGCACGACGCCGGCCTGCTCCAGCACCGCCAGATTGCGGTAGGTGGTGCTCTGCGGTAACGAGGGGCGAGCCGCCACCAGCTGGGCGGTGGTGACCGGAGCCGGCGCCTCCACGAGGGCCTCCACCACGGCCCGCCGGGCCGGCGTGTAGCGCTGGCCCACGCCGCGCAGGCGGGCCGCCACCGTGGCGTGCAGGTCCTCCTCCACGGTCGCCACGATAGCGCGCCGTCGAGGCAGTTGAAATAGGAACCGTTCTCAGTCTAACTTTGAGTACATGCGGTGGATGTCGCTCGGCCGCCGGTCGATCGCAGCGGTGCTCCTGGGAGCTCTGGCCCTGGCGGGGGCCTGTTCGAGCGACGACGACGGCACACCGGCGGCGGGCGGCGGCACCCTGAACGTGGTCGCCAGCTTCTATCCGCTGGCCGAGCTGGCCACGCGGGTGGGGGGCGACGCGGTCCGGGTCACCAATCTCACACCCGTCGGTGTGGAGCCGCACGACGTGGAGCTCACCTCCCGCCAAGTCGACCAGCTGGAGGACGCCGACGTGGTGCTGTACCTCGGCGAGGACTTCCAGCCGGCGGTGGCCGAGGTGGCCGAGAACCGGGACGGGCGGAGCCTGGACCTGCTGGACCACGTCACCCTGCTCGCCGAGGGGGACGAGGCCGACCCGCACTTCTGGCTGGACCCGCGGCGCATGGCCGAGGCGGTACGCCCCGTCACCGAGGCGCTGGCGGAGCGCTCCGCCGCCAACGCCGAGTCGTTCGAGGCCAACGGCGCCGCCTATGCCCAGCAGCTGGCAGCCCTGGACCAGGAGCTCGAGCGGGGCCTGGCCGACTGCGACCGGCGGGAGATCGTGACCGCCCACGCCGCCTTCGCCTACCTGGCCGACCGCTACCGTCTCGAGCAGCTGGCCATCGCCGGCCTCTCGCCCGAAGCAGAGCCTGACGCCGAACGGCTGGCCGAGCTGGCCGACCAGGTGGAGGCCAAGGGCATCACGACGGTGTTCTTCGAGGAGCTGGTACCGGACGACGTGGCCGACGCGCTGGCCCGGGAGACGGGGACGGCCACGGCCGTGCTCAACCCCATCGAGGGCCTGGAGGAGGACGACGCCGAGGCCGGCAAGGACTACGCCGCCGTGATGCGCGACAACCTGACCGCACTGCGAGCGGCCCTGGGGTGCCGGTGACCGCGCCGACCGCACTGGGCACGGTCCCCACCACCGACGGCGCCATCGTCACCGCCGACGACGTGCGCTTCGCCTACCGGGACACGCTGGTGCTCGACGGTGTGTCTTTCCGCCTCGGGCGGGGCCAGTTCGTGGCCCTGGCCGGCCCCAACGGATCGGGGAAGTCGACGCTGGTGCGCATCCTCCTCGGCCTCCTCCCCTCCCAGTCCGGTGCCGTGCGCATCCTCGGTGTGGAGCCCGGCAAGGTGCGGGAGCGGTGGCGCATCGGCTACGTCCCCCAGCGCCCGGTGGTGGCCGACCTGCTGCCCGCCACCGTCGGCGACGTGGTGACGGCAGGGCGCCTGGCTCGGCGCCGGTGGTGGCGGCGGCCGAGCGCGGCGGACCGGGCCGCCGTGGACCGGGCGTTGGACGTGCTGACCCTGAGCGACCTGCGCCACCGTCGGCTGGGCGAACTGTCCGGCGGCCAGCAGCAGCGCGCCTTCATCGCCAAGGCCCTCGCCACCGAGCCGGACCTCATGGTCCTGGACGAACCGACCGCCGGCGTGGACACCGCGTCCCAGCAGCGCTTCGCCGAGGCGCTGGCGGCGGCGCGGCGCCAGGGTGGCACCGTCCTGCTGGTGTCCCACGAGCTGGGCGCGGTGGCCGACGACCTCGACCGCGTGCTGGTCCTCCGCCAGGGCCGCATCGGGTTCGACGGGACGCCGGCCGAGCTGGCCGCCGGGGGCGTGTCCCTCGGCGTCCACGCCACCGACCTGCCGGTGTGGCTGGAGGGGCTGGCGTGACCTGGGCCGCCCTGGCCCTCCCGTGGCCGTTCGAGCGGGAGTACATGCAGCTGGCCCTGGCCGGCGGCCTGGTGGTGGGCATCTGCGCCCCGCTCATCGGCACCTTCCTGGTACAGAAGCGGCTGTCCCTGCTGGGCGACGGCATCGGCCACGTGGCCTTCGCCGGCGTGGCCGCCGGCCTCCTGCTCGACGTGTGGCCCATCTGGACCGCGCTGGTGGCGGCCGTGGCCGGCGCGGTCGCCGTGGAGTGGCTCCGCAGCCGGGGCCGGGCCAGTGGCGACCTGGCGCTGGCCCTGTTCTTCTATTCGGGCATCGCCGGCGGTGTGGTCCTCACCGGTCTGGCCGGCTCCCTGGACGCCAGCACGCTCAGCTACCTCTTCGGCTCCATCCTCACCGTTGACCGGGCCGACGCGCTTGTGATCGCCGCCCTCGGGTTGGTGATCCTCGCCGTGGTGGCCGTTGCGTGGCGGGCCCTGTTCAGCATCGTCCTGGACGAGGAGGGGGCCCGGGTGGCCGGCCTGCCCGTGGACGGCCTCAACCTGGGCCTGGCCGCCCTCACCGCGGTCACCATCGTGGCCGGCATGCGGATCGTGGGCATCCTTCTCGTGGCAGCCCTCATGGTCCTGCCGGTCGGGGCGGCCCAGCGCCTCACCCGCTCCTTCGGCGCCACGCTCCTGGTGGCCAGCGCCATCGGCGCCGGCAGCGCCGTGGTGGGCCTGGGCGCCGCTCGCCAGTGGGCCCTCGCTCCCGGCGGCACCATCGTCCTGGTGTCGGCCACCGTCTTCGCCGTGGCCGCCGCCCTCGGCACGGCCCAGAAGGCGGGCCACCGGGTTCTCTGACGGCGTGATGGCGGCGACGGCGACGGCGGCAGCGAGCCGAGTCTCAGGGCCGGGGCTCACCCAGGCCGGCGTCGAGGGCGAAGCGCACCAGCTGGGCCCGGGTCGACAGGCCGAGGTCCCGGCGCAGCCGGGCCCGGCTGGCCTCGACGCTGCGCAGGGAGATGCCGAGGAAGTTGGCCATCTCGGCGTTGGAGTAGCCCGAGGCGATGAGCCGCAACACCGACACATCCCGCGGAGGCAGCTCCTTGATGGCATCCTCGCCCGCCCGGCCGCCGCCCACGGGTGCGGGTGACCCCTCGACCGGCGCCTCGTCGGCCAGCGCGGCGTTGAGCCTGGCGTGGGCGACGGCGGGGTCGGCCATGGTGGCCCGGGCCTCGGTCGCCCCCGGACGGGCCGCCTCGAGCAGGTTGCGCAGCTCGGCCGTCTGGCGCTCCACCCGTGCCGCCTCGTCCGCCGGTAGCTGGAGGGCGTCGATGTCGTCGGCGGTGCCGATCCACTTCACCACCTCGCCCCGTTCGCCATGCACCGGCAGGGCGCGGGCCAGGTGCCAACGATAGGAACCGTCGTGGCGGCGGATGCGGAAGGAGAGCTCGAACGGTGTCCGTGTGGCGGTGGCGCACCGCCACCCCAGCCGGGCCCGCTCGCCGTCGGCGGGATGCAGGAGGGCGACCCAGCCCCACCCGTAGTTGGCCTGTGGGGGCAGGCCCGTGTAGTCCGTGCCGACGCGGTTGAAGTAGTCGGTGGAGCCGTCGGCCTGAGATGTCCAGACCATGTGGGGGATGGCCTCGGCCAGCCGCTCGAAGTCGGCGGTACGCAGGGAGGAGGCAGGAGTGCGTTCCACCCCCTCATGATCGCGCTCACCGGCGAATCCGCCACAGCGATCGGGGTGGTCGAGTCGCGCTCAGGCGCCGAGGTAGGCCACCGACAGCTGCTCCTCCACATCGGCGGGCTGGCCCACCGCGGTGACCCGCCCGTTGCGCATGATGGCGGCGTAGTCGGCTACTCCCAGCGCGACGCGGGCGAACTGCTCGACGACCAGCACCGACACACCGCTCGCGGCCACGCCCGCAACCGCCTCGTAGAGCTGGGCCACCACGATGGGGGCCAGGCCCATGGAGAGCTCGTCCAGCAGGAGGAGGGCGGGGCTGGTGCCGAGGGCCCGGGCCAGCGCCAGTATCTGCTGCTCGCCGCCAGAGAGGCTCCCGGCCAGCTGCCGGCGCCGCTCCCGCAGCCCTGGGAAGCGGTCGAAGGCCTGCTGCTCCACCTCGTCGCGGGGCACGCCGGCGTAGGTGGCGGCCCAGAGGTTCTCAGCCACGGTGAGGTTGGGGAAGACGCCCCGGCCCTCGGGCACGGTGCACACCCCGATCCGGGCCAGGGCGTCGGGGCGGGCCCCGTTGACGTGGCGGCCGGCGATGTGGACGCAGCCGGCCGTCGGTTCCAGCCGGCCGCTCACCACCGCCAGGGTGGTGGACTTCCCCGCTCCGTTGGGCCCGAGGAGGGCGACGACGCTGGCGGCCGGCACCACCAGGTCCACCCCGCGGAGGACCTCGATGCGGCCGTAGGCGGCCCGCACGCCCCGCAGCTCCAGCACATGGGCCGGCCCGGCCGTCACGAGGCGCGCACCGTGCCCAGGTAGGCGGCCAGCACGGCCGGGTCGCGCTGGATCTGGACCGGCGGGCCGGCGGCCAGCACGGCCCCGCCGTCGAGCACGTAGACGTGACTGCACACCGACATCACCAGGTCCACGTCGTGCTCCACGAGGAGCACGGCGGCGCCGTCCCGGGCCAGGTCGGCCAGGAGGGCGGCCAGGGCGGCCGACTCCGGCTCGTCCAGTCCCGATGCCGGCTCGTCCAGCAGCAGGACCCGCGGCCGGGTGGCGAGAGCGCGGCCCAACTCCACCAGCCGGGCCAGGCCCGTGGGCAGGGTGTCAGCCCGGCGCCCGGCCACGGCCCGCACCCCGACCCGGTCGATCACCGCCTCGGTGGCGGCGCCGGCCGCGGCCCGTCCCCGCTCGTGGACCTCGGCCGAGGTCAGGATGTTCTCCCGCACCGTGAGGGTGCCGAACACCTCGAGCCGCTGGAAGGTCCGGGCCATCCCCAAACGGGCCCGGCGGTGGGCGGCCAGCCCGCTGATGTCCCGCCCGTCGAGCACCACCTGGCCGGCGTCCGGCCGGCGCAGGCCGGTGATGACGTCGAAGACCGTGGTCTTGCCCGCCCCGTTGGGACCGATCAACCCGCTGACCCGGCCCCCCTCCACGGCTAGGTCGACCTGGCGCACGGCGTGGATGCCGCCGAACCGGACATCGACTCCCCGCACCTCCAGTAGCGCCACCACAGCCTCCTCCGGCCAGGGTAGATCTCGGGAGCGTCGCGGCATCCGGTACCGTCGACACCAAGGCACAAGGGTTCTCGATGGTCGACGCAAGGCCCCGGAGGGGGTGGCGGGTGCAGCAACGGTGGGCGCCGCAACTGGCCGTCGCGGCCGCCCTGCTCACCGCGGCCTGCGGCGCCCGGCTCACCGACACTCAGCAGGCCGCCCTCCGCTCCGCCACGACCACGGCCTCACCC
>JBOGHQ010000108.1:0-20357 GCA_050744785.1 Acidimicrobiales bacterium
CGGCCACCTCGACCACCCCGGCGGGACCCGCCGGGCCGCCGGGCGACCTGCACGATCAGGTCCAGTGACGAGGCGAGCTGGTCGCGTCGAGGGCCGGGGGAGAGGCCAACGTCGCCCATGAGCACCATGGTCTCGATCCGGCGTAGGGCGTCGGCCGGGCCGTTGGGCGTGGCAGGTGGACAGCGAGCCCTCATGGCCCGTGTTCATGCCTGGAGCATGTCGAGGGCGACGTCCCAGGCCACCTCGGCCCGGACGGGCACGCCCAGCACCGCCTCGACGTCCTGCGGCCGAGGGAGCGCCCGCACCTCGCGCACCAGGATCACGAGGGCCGGCAGGGGCACGTGCCAGGGGCGCCGGAGGGCCAGGTAGCAGGCCGCAGGACCAGCAGGGAGCCCGGCCGCCCCGGCCACAGCCGCCACCCGGGCCGACTGGCCCGCAGTCGACCACCACATGGCCCAGCGCCGGCCAACAACCCCCCGGCGACCTCGCCGGCCAACAACCCCGGGCGGGCATAGCTACGCCATCGCCCCGGGCCACGAGCACGCGCCCACCTCCTCCTGGCGGAGGGCGTCCAGCACGGCGGCCGGGAACTCACCATCTCGTCAGAGGAAGAGGACCCCGTTGGCAAGGGGAAGTGTGAATGTTCCTAGGGTCGAAGGTCCTCGTGCGGCCTCTGCTTCGAGGGCCTCGACGCGGGCGGCGGTGTCTCGCGTGGTTGGACAGCATGGCGCCGGAGCACCTCCAGGCGGTTATCGGGCGGCATGGACCCGAGGAGCCCGAGCGCTTCGAGCACCTCATCCGTCACGACGGCCCTTGTCCGCCCCTCGACGGCACGGATGAGGTCGCCACCGTTGTGGACCTGGTCGGCGCCCACGGCGGCCTCCAGGGCGTCGGTCTGTGCCTCCCAGCGATCGACCACGTGGCCAACCAGCCAGGCCAGTTCGCCGGCCAGATCCGCCGTGACCTCGATCTCGGCCATGGTGGCCGGCGGAAGGGCGGCGACCAGTTCTTCGATGTGCTCGGGCGACAGATCGGCCGGCGGGCTGGTGGTGAGACGAGCTGCGCCACCACCTGGCTCGCCGATGCGGGCGAAGGCGCCGGCGAGCTTGGCCTCGATCCGATCTGCCCAGGCCTCGACAGCGACTACGAGCTGGCCTTCCGCACCGTCGGCAGGGGCAAGCGGGCCCTGGTGCTGGTGCTGGTGCTGACCGATCTCCTCGAGGGCCTGGGCCCGACGCATGAGATAGTCGGTCCGACGCATGAGACCGCAGGTCGCGTAGGCCGACAGCCGGGCTACGACAAGCGGGTCGGACCAGTTGTGCTCGGGGACGAAGGTCTCCGAGAAGTCCCGCCATGACAGCCATCGGGGCTCGCCGTCGAGAGGCAGGGAGTCCTCGGTTTGATCCAGGTACTCCAACAGCCACAGCACCCCAGCGGCGCCGCGCGCCTCGAAGGCGAGCAGCTCGTCGTGGAGCGCCGGGTTGACGCTGTAGAAGTCGCAGCCGCAGGCGGGCGCTTCCTGGCCCTCCAGGGCCGCCCGTGCGGCCTCCTGGAGGGCCAGGACCTCTGCCTCGATGCGTGCGACGCCTTCGCTCGTCCGTTGAGCGAGATCGGCGGCGGTGGTTGTGTGGACGGTTGTCACGTGGCCCTCCCTTTTCATGCCTCAGCCCCGCTAGATTCTGAGTCGGGTCCGAAGCAGGTCCAAACCTAACCAATGAGTCGGGTCCGATTCAAGGTCCACCGGCAAGATTTCGGAGGCTCGTACGGTGCGGCTGTGTCGAGGAGCGTCGATGTGAATGACCTGGTCGGCGCGACCGAGATCGCTCAGCGCCTCGGTGTGGCCCGCCCACAGGTGGTGTACAGCTGGCGTAGGCGGCCGCTCGACTTCCCGGCGCCGGTGGCAAAGCTGTCGATCGGCCTGGTCTGGGCTTGGCCCGACGTCGAGGCGTGGGCCCGGCGGACAGGGCGGCTGTGAGGGGGCCTCGCCGTTTCAGTCCTCAGCCGGTCCTCAGCCGGTCCTCAACTCACCGAGAAACGGTGAGCAGTAGCGAACAACGCTGAACCATGAACCCGCAGGTCAGAGGCGATTTCCGGCGCGTCGCCGCAGGTCACCGAAGTAGCCCGAACACTCCCGGTCCCAGTGCGTGTGCGGCACGATGGCCACCAGCCGCGGCGGCTTGGTCACCAGCCCATTGTCGCCGGACCCACGACTCTGGAGTAAATAGGCGTCGGGTTCCGACGCCTATTTACTTCAGAAGGGGAGCGAGTGAGCGAGTACGTGCAGATCCTCTCCGCGGCGGGGAGCCGGGGGGAGGCGGCCGCCATCGCCGCTGGGCTGGTGGAGGCTCGCCTCGCGGCGTGCGTGCAGGTGGTGGGCCCGATCCGGAGCACGTACTGGTGGGAGGGGCGCATCGACTCGGCCGAGGAGTGGCTGTGCCTGGCCAAGACCACGGCCGCCCTGGCCGAGCGGGCGGTGGAGGAGATCGGCCGGCTCCACAGCTACGACACGCCGGAGATCACCGTCACGCCCATCGTCGGTGGCAGCGACCGCTACCTGGCGTGGATCGACCAGTCCGTGGATGACGCATAGCGGCAGGTCAGCCGTACGCTCTCGGTATGAGCCTCACCGAGCTGAAGCTGACCGAGTGGACGTCGTGCGGCGGGTGCGCGGCCAAGTGGGGGGCGGCGCCGCTCAACGCGCTGGTCCGGGAGCTGGCCGCCGAGGCCGGCGACCTCCTGGTGGGCCTGGCCCCCTTCGACGACGCCGCCGTGCTGAGGCTGAGCGACGACCTGGCCCTCGTGTCCACCACCGACTTCTTCCCGCCCCTGGTGGACGACCCGGCCGACTTCGGCGCCATCGCCGCCGCCAACGCCTGCAGTGACGTGTTCGCCATGGGCGCCCGGGTGGTGCTGGCCCTCAACATCTCCGCCTTTCCCGAGCGCCTGCCCGTCGAGGCCCTGACGGCAGTGCTGGAGGCGGCCGGCGAGGTGGTGCGCCAGGCGGGCGGCGTGGTGGCGGGCGGCCACACCATCCGGTCCGAGGAGCCGATCTTCGGCCTGGCCGTGCAGGGCCTGGTGCACCCGGCCCGCATCTGGACCAAGGCCGGTGCCCGGCCCGGCGACGCCCTGGTGCTCTCCAAGCCCCTCGGCACCGGCATCGTGCTGGCCGGCGGGGACCCGGACGACAAGGCGGCCGCCATCCAGCGGATGCGGCAGCTGAACCGGGCCGCGGCGGAGGCTCTCACCGCCCTCGGCGACGGCGCCGCCCATGCCGTCACCGACGTGACCGGGTTCGGCCTGCTGGGCCACGCCTGGGAGATGGCGGAGCGGTCGGACGCCACCCTGCGGATCGACGCCGGCGCCCTCCCGCTCTACGACGGCGCCCTGGCCACGGCCGGGGCCGGCGTGCGCACCGGCGGCGACGCCCGCAACCGCTCCCACCTCGAGGTCCATGTGACTTCGACGGCCCCGGCCGCGTTGGAAGCCCTCGCCTACGACCCCCAGACGTCGGGCGGCCTGCTGGCCGCCGTGGCGCCGGCCGACGCGGCCCGGCTGGCCTCGGAGGGCTTCACCACCATCGGCACCGTGGGCGGCGAACCCGCATCCGTCGTCCTCGAATAGCGCAGCGGTAGAGTCCGCCGAGTGGCGACGTCCCGGCAGCAGCTGAGGCCCTCGCTGCGCCCCAAGTCGCCCACCCTGATGCTGGAGCGGGCCCTGTGGCAGCAGGGCAGGGGGGTCGTGGTGGGGGTGGACGAGGTCGGCCGCGGCGCCTGGGCCGGCCCCATCAGCGTGGGGGCGGCGGTGCTCCCGCAGGACCGTCGCGTCTACAAGGTCCGGGACTCCAAGATGCTCACCGAAGAGGAGCGGGAGCGGCTCTTCGAGCGGGTGGCGACATGGTGCCTGGCCTGGGCGGTGGGCCACGCCAGCCAGGCCGAGTGCGACCGCCTCGGCATGTCGGAGGCGCAGCGACTGGCCGCACGGCGGGCGATCACCGGCCTCGGGGTGGAACCCGACCACGTCCTGCTCGACGGGCGGTGGGACTTCGTGGGCCGGGGACCGGACCACACCAGCCGCATCGTCAAGGGCGACGCCACCTGCCTGTCCATCGCGGCGGCCTCGGTGCTGGCCAAGGTCACCCGCGACCGGCTCATGCGGGCCGAGGCCCACCACTTCCCCGGCTATGACTTCGAGCTCAACAAGGGCTACCCGTGCCCCCGCCACAAGGCCGCCCTCAAGGCGTGGGGACCCACCTCCATCCACCGGCGCAGCTGGGTGTTCATGGAGCACCTGCCGTGGGGCGTTCGGCCCCCGACCCCGCCCACCCAGTCCGAGTTCTTCGAGGAGGAACCGTCATGACCTCAACCACCGTCCATCTGCCCGCCCGCGGCCGGTTCGGCCGTTCCCTGCTGGTCCTGGTCGCCACGCTGGCACTGGTCACCGGCGCTTGCGGGGACGACGATGAGGACGACGCGGGCGGTGAGCCGTCGAGCACCACGGCGGCGGGCGGCACGCCCGTCACCGGCACCGACCTCCAGACGGTGCAGTCCGGCAAGCTCACCGCCTGCACCGACGTGCCCTACGCCCCCTTCGAGTTCGAGGAGGACGGTCAATTCGACGGCATCGACATCGAGCTGGTGAAGGCGGTGGCGGCCCGCCTCTCGCTGTCGCCCGAGTTCAAGGACGTGGACTTCGACACCATCTTCACCGCCCTCAACGCCGGCCAGTGCGACATCGTGGCGTCGTCGGTGTCCATCACCGAGGAGCGGCTCGAGACCCTGGACTTCACCGAGGGCTACTTCAGGATCAACCAGTCGCTGCTGGTCCGCAAGGGCGACGAGGCCAAGTACGACGAGCTGGAGAAGCTCTCGGGCCGCACCATCGGCGTGCAGTCGGAGACCACCGGCGCCGCCTTCGCCAAGGAGAACGCCGCGGGCGCCACCATCAGGGAGTTCACCGGCGCCGACGAGCTGTTCACCGCCCTCAAGGCGGGCCAGGTGGACGCCGCCCTCCAGGACCTCCCCGTCAACGCCTACCACGCCACCACCACGGGCGAGACGGTGGTGGCCAAGACCTTCACCGAAGCCGAGCAGGAGCAGTACGGCTTCGCCATGAAGAAGGGCAGCCCGCTCAAGGCCTCGCTGGACGACGCCCTGCGCCAGGTGAAGTCGGACGACACCTACCCCACCATCCTGCGCCGCTTCCTGGGCGACACCGCGGGCCAGATCTAGCTCGCCGGGCTCCCCGCCGTGGACCGGCTCCGCGACGAGTTCTTCGACCTGGAGGTCATCGCCGACCTCTTCCCGGGGCTGGTGACCGAGGCGGCCAAGAACACGCTCGTCTTCACCAGCCTGGGGTTCTCCGGTGGACTGCTGTTGGGGCTGCTGCTGGCGCTCATGCGCATCAGCCGGACGCGCTGGCTGCGCTGGCCGGCGGCGGTGGTAGTGGACACCTTCCGGGGCCTGCCCGCCCTCCTGGTGATCGTCTTCATCGGCTTCGGGATCCCGATCGCCTTCCCCGGCCTGCGGTACCCCTTCCCCAAGTACACCCCGGGCTGTCTGGCCCTGGCCATCGTGGCCGGCGCCTACATCGCCGAGACGATCAGGGCCGGCATCGAGGGGGTGCCGCGCGGGCAGATGGAGGCGGCCCGCTCGCTCGGCATGAGGTACCGGACCGCCATGCGGCGGGTCGTGCTGCCCCAGGCGTTCCGCCTGGTCATCCCCCCGCTCACCAACGAGCTGGCCCTGCTGTTCAAGGACACCTCCCTGCTGGCCGTGCTCGGCACGGAGGCAGGAGGCAAGGAGATCCTCAAGTACGTCCGCGACGCGGTGAACCGCTCCGGTAACACCTCGCCGCTGGTGGCGGGCGGACTGGCCTACCTGCTGATCACCCTGCCTCTCCTGCGGGCGGTGGCGTACCTGGAGTCGCGCGCCCGGGCGTCGCGGTGAGCGGCGAGCCGCCCGTCATCAGCCTGGCCGGCATCCGGAAGTCCTTCGGCGCCCACCAGGTGTTGAAGGGCATCGACCTCGACGTGGCCGACCGGGAGGTGGTATGCGTCATCGGGCCGTCCGGCTCCGGCAAGACCACGCTGCTCCGTTGCATCAACCTGTTGGAGGTCCCGACCGCGGGCCGGGTGACGGTGGACGGCGTGGACCTCACCGCTCCCGGCGTCGACCTGGACAAGGCCCGCAGGACGATGGGGATGGTGTTCCAGCAGTTCAACCTGTTCCCGCACAGGTCGGCGCTCGGCAATATCACCCTGGCCCTGCGCACGGTGCTGAAGCTGGACCGGGCCGCCGCGGAGCAGCGGGGGCGGGCCATGCTGGAGCGGGTGGGCCTCGCCGGCCGCGCGAACGCCTACCCGGCCCGGCTGTCGGGGGGCCAGCAGCAGCGGGTCGCCATCGCCCGTGCCCTCGCCATGGAGCCCACCGTGATGCTGTTCGACGAGGTCACCTCCGCTCTCGACCCCGAGCTGGTGGGCGAGGTGCTGGCCGTCATGCGGGCCCTGGCCGACGGCGGGATGACCATGGTCGTCGTCACCCACGAGATGGGCTTCGCCCGCGAGGTGGCCGACCGGCTGGTGTTCATGGACCAGGGCCTCATCGTGGAACAGGGGCCGCCCGCCGCGGTCCTGGGCAATCCCCGGCAGCCCCGCACCCAGGCCTTCCTGTCCAAGGTCCTGTGACGGCCCCGAACCCCACTCCCGAGTAAATAGGGCCCGGAATCCGGGCCCTATTTACTCCAGACGTGGGGGGTCGGGGCCGACCGGCGCTACCGTGCCGGGCATGAGCCGACGAGACGCCTTCGTGCTGCGGGCGTTCTCGGCATGGACCATCTACGTGTGGGTGACCCGCATGTGGAACATCCTTCGCGACGACGAGCGGGACGCCGCCTTCAAGGCCGTGCACATGGTGCTGGCCGTTGTGTCCGTGGCCTTCGCGGTGGCGGCATGGACGATCGTCTCCCGGAACCGGCGGCGCGAGCGGGTCGACGTCCGCTCCTGAGCGACGTACACGGAATGACCACGCCGTAACCTGGCTCTTGCCGGGCGAGGCAGGCCGTTGGAGGAGACACTGCAGAAGGAAAGGGACCAGTCGGCGGCCGACGGCCGCGGCTGGCTGCGCCGCATGCTGCCCTACATCGTCGGGCCCCACCGGCGGGACGTGCTGGTGTGCTTCGGGGCCGCCGTGGCCGGCCTGGCCGTCACCGCGCTGACGCCCCTGGTCCAGAAGGTGATCGTGGACGACGTGGTGCTGGGCCGCCGGCGCAGCCTGGCGCCCTGGCTGACCCTGCTGGTGCTGGCCGGCCTGCTCCGCTTCGGCGCCGCCCACGTGCGCCGCTACGTGGGGGGCCGGCTGGCCCTCCACGTCCAGAACGACCTCCGCAACGACATCTTCGCCCGCCTCCAGCGGCTCGACTTCGCCCGCCACGACGCCGCCCACACCGGCCAGCTGGTGTCCCGGGCCAGCTCCGACGTGATGATCATCGGCGGGCTCATGGCGTTCCTGCCCCTCATGAGCGGCAACATCGTGCTGCTGGTGCTGTCGCTGGTGATCATGGCGGTGCTGTCGCCCCAGCTCACGGTGGTGGCCCTGCTGGCCGTGCCCCTCCTGCTGTGGCTGGCCGTGCGGTTGCGACGCACCGTGTTCCCGGCCGCCTGGCACGCCCAGCAGAAGGCCGGCGAGGTCGCCGGCATCGTCGACGAGGCCGTCACCGGCGTGCGGGTGGTCAAGGCCTTCGGGCAGGAGGACCGCGAGTTGGCCCGCCTCACCGGGGCCAGCCGGCAGCTGTTCGCCTCACGGGTCCGGTCCGGCCGCATCGAGGCCCGGTCCACGGCCAGCTTCCAGTTGGTGCCGGCCCTGTCGCAGGTGGCGGTGCTGGCCTTCGGGGGCTGGCTGGCCATGCGCGGCCGGATCAGCGTGGGCACGTTCCTGGCCTTCTCGTCCTACCTGGCCCAGCTGGTGTCGCCGGTGCGGATGCTGTCGGCCCTGCTGGTGGTGGCCCAGCAGGCCCGGGCCAGCGTGGAGCGCATCTTCGACGTGCTCGACTCCAACCCCGAGGTTACTGAACGGGAGGGCGCCGAGGCCCTGCCCGAGCTACGGGGGGAGGTGGTCTTCGCCGGCGTCGACTTCGGCTACCTCCGCTCCCAGCCGGTGCTGCGGGGCTTCGACCTGGCCGTGGCGCCGGGGGAGACGGTGGCCCTCGTGGGGGCCTCGGGGTCGGGGAAGTCGACGGTGGCCATGCTGCTCCCCCGCTTCTACGACGTGCAGAGCGGGGCGGTGCGGGTCGACGGCGTCGACGTGCGCGACGTCACCTTCGACTCCCTACGCCGCCAGGTGGGCGTGGTGTTCGAGGAGACCTTCCTGTTCTCCGACACCGTCCGGGCCAACATCGCCTTCGGCCGACCCGAGGCGACCGACGAGGAGGTGGAGGCGGCGGCGCGGGCCGCCGAGGCCAACGAGTTCGTGTCCCGCCTGCCGCAGGGGTACGACACGATCCTCGGCGAGCGGGGGCTCACCCTCTCGGGAGGGCAACGCCAGCGCATCGCCCTGGCCCGGGCCCTGCTCACCGACCCCCGGGTCCTGGTGCTCGACGACGCCACCTCGGCGGTGGACTCCCAGGTCGAGGAGGAGATCCACGCCACCCTGCGCCGCCTGCTGCGGGGCCGCACCACCCTGCTGGTGGCCCACCGCCGCTCCACCCTGCGCCTGGCCGACCGCATCGCGGTGGTGGACGGTGGGCGGGTCGTGGACGTCGGCACCCACGCCGAGCTGATGGGTCGCAGCTCCCTCTACCGCCGGCTGCTGTCGGGGCCCGGCGACAGCTGCGACCTGGAGGGCGACGACGCCGGGATGGGGGCGGAGGGCGCCGACGGCGAGGCGGCCCGCGCCGAGCCGCACGGGGTCACGCCGTCGGCGTGGCCGGCGCTCGACCGCGCCGCGCCGGTGGCGCGGTGGGTGGCCCCTGACGGGCCCTCGGTCACCGGTGCCGGTCACGGCACCATGTGGGGCGGCCCCGCCGCCGGCGACTTCGTCAGCCGCATGGCCTCCCACGCCGACCTGGAGAAGGACGTGGCCGCGCTGCCCCAGGCCGACGCCGTCCCGTCACACCGGGCCGCCGAGGCGGTGCAAGGTACGGCCTCGGGCTTCAGCCTGCGCCGCCTGGTGCGCCCCTACCGAGGCCCGCTGGCCGTCGGCCTGGCCCTCGTGGTGA
This sequence comes from Acidimicrobiales bacterium, assembly GCA_050744785.1. Taxonomy (GTDB): domain Bacteria; phylum Actinomycetota; class Acidimicrobiia; order Acidimicrobiales; genus JBOGHQ01. Next base: position 9,211 of record JBOGHQ010000108.1, read on the forward strand.
TCGACACGCTGGCCACCCTGGCCGGCCCCGCCCTGGTGCGGGTGGGGGTGGACCGGGGCGTCGTGGGCGGGTCGCAGCGCGCCCTGTGGAGCGTGAGTGCCGCCTTCCTCGTGGTGGCGCTGGCCAACTGGGTCAACGTCTACGCCCAGCAGCGCTACACCCGGCGCACCGCCGAGGAGCTGCTCTACAGCCTGCGGGTGCGCATCTTCGGACACCTCCAGGGACTGGGGCTGGACTTCTACGACCGCGAGATGCCGGGGCGGATCATGACCCGGATGACCACCGACGTGGAGGTCCTGTCGACCCTGCTCCAGAACGGGCTGCTCACCGCGGTGGTGAGCCTGTTGAGCTTCTTCGGCGTGGCGGTGGCCATGCTGCTCATGAACGTGCGGCTCTCGCTGGCCACCATGACGGTGCTGGTGCCCCTGGTCCTGGCCACGCTGTGGTTCCGCCACCTGTCGGCCATCGCCTACGACCAGGCCCGGGACCGCATCGCCACTGTCAACGCCAACCTCCAGGAGAGCCTCTCGGGGGTGCGGGTGGCCCAGGCCTACGGGCAGGAGACGCGCACCATCCGGAACGTCCGTCAGGTCAGCCGGGACTACTTCGACGCCCGCCTCAACGCGCAGCGTCTGGTGGCCACCTACTTCCCGTTCGTGGAGCTGCTGTCCGAGGTGGCGGCCGCCGTGGTGCTGGGCGTGGGGGCCCGTCAGGTGGCGGCCGGCGCCCTCACGCCGGGTGAGCTCATCGCCTTCCTGCTCTACCTGAACCTGCTGTTCTCGCCCATCCAGCAGGTGAGCCACGTGTTCGACACCTACCAGCAGGCCCGGGCCTCCATGCGCCAGGTCGGCGCCCTGCTGGCAACACCGTCGTCCACGCCGGCGCCGGCCCGGCCGGTGGCCCTGGGCCGCCTGTCGGGGGCGCTGCACCTGGAGGGCGTGCGCTTCCGCTACCCGGGCACCCAGGACGACGCCCTGGCCGCCATCGACCTGGACATTCGGCCGGGGGAGCGGGTGGCGCTGGTGGGCGAGACCGGTGCCGGCAAGTCCACCATCGTCAAGCTGGTCGCCCGCTTCTACGACCCCACCCAGGGCCGGGTCCTGGTGGACGGCGTGCCGCTGGCCGAGGCCGACCTGGGCGAGTACCGCCGCCAGCTCGGCTACGTGCCCCAGGAGGTGTTCTTGTTCTCGGGCACGGTCCGGGACAACATCGCCTATGGCCGCGACTGGGTCACCGACGCCGAGGTGGAGGAGGCCGCCCGGGCGGTGGGGGCCCACGACCTCATCGCCGCCCTCCCCGGCGGCTACCACCACGCCATCACCGAGCGAGGCCGGTCCCTCTCGGCAGGCCAGCGCCAGCTGATCGCACTGGCCCGGGCCCACCTGGTGGGCCCGGCCATCCTGCTGCTCGACGAGGCCACGTCGAACCTCGACCTGGTGAGCGAGGCCCGGGTCAGCCGGGCCATGCAGGTCCTCTCCGCCGGGCGCACCACGCTGCTGGTGGCCCACCGCCTGCCCTCGGCGGCGGGCGCCGACCGGGTGGTGGTGGTCGACGGCGGCCGGGTGGTAGAGGAGGGCACCCACGCCGAGCTGCTGGCCCGGGGCGGCCGCTACGCCCGGATGTGGCGGGCCTTCGAGGTCGAACCCCAGGCCGTGTAGCGGCGGTAGGCTGGCAGCACGGCCCCCGTCAGGGAGGACACCGTGACGGACCACACCGGCGCTCCCAGCACCGACCTCCACACCGTCGTCATCCGCTTCGCTGGTGACTCGGGCGACGGCATGCAGCTCACGGGGGACCGCTTCACGCTGTCCAGCGCCGTGTTCGGCAACGACCTGGCCACCATGCCCGACTTCCCGGCCGAGATCCGGGCGCCGGCGGGGACGCTGGCCGGGGTGTCGGCCTTCCAGATCCACATCTCGGACCACGACATCCTCACGCCGGGCGACTCGCCCAACGTGCTGGTGGCCATGAACCCGGCCGCCCTGCGGGCCAACATCGACGACGCTCAGCCCGGCAGCACGCTCATCGTCAACGTGGACGCCTTCGACGAGCGCAACCTCGCCAAGGCCGGCTACGCCGACAACCCCCTCACCGACGGGTCGCTGTCGGGCTACACCGTCTACGAGGTCCCCATGACCTCCATCACCGTGGAGGCCACCAGGCCCAGCGGGGCCCGATCGCGCGACGCGGAGCGGAGCAAGAACTTCTTCGCCCTCGGGTTGTTGTCGTGGATGTACACCCGGCCCACCGACGTCACGTTGAAGTGGATCGAGCAGAGGTTCCGGTCCAACCCGGTGGTGGCCGAGGCCAACGGGCTGGCCTTCAAGGCGGGCTACAACTTCGGCGAGACGGCCGAGCTGTTCGCCCCCTCCCAGATCCAGCCCACCGTCTTCCGGCCCGGCACCTACACCAACGTCAACGGCAACGCCGCCCTGGCATGGGGCCTCATCGCCGCCAGCCAGCTGTCCGGGTTGCCCCTGTTCCTGGCGTCGTACCCCATCACGCCGGCGTCCGACATCCTCCACGAGCTGTCCCGCTACAAGAACTTCGGCGTGCGCACCATGCAGGCCGAGGACGAGATCGCCGCGGTGGGGGCCGCCCTCGGCGCCGCCTTCGGGGGCCACCTGGGCGTCACCACCACCAGCGGCCCCGGCATGGACCTGAAGGCGGAGACGCTGGGCCTGGCCGTCAGCCTGGAGCTGCCACTGCTGGTCATCAACGTGCAGCGGGCGGGGCCGTCCACCGGCATGCCCACCAAGACCGAGCAGTCCGATCTGCTCCTGGCCCTCTACGGTCGCCACGGCGAGGCACCGATCCCGGTGGTGGCCCCCCGCACACCGAGCCACTGCTTCCACACCGCCATCGAAGCGGCCCGCATCGCCCTCAAGTACCGGACGCCGGTGATCCTGCTGTCGGACGGGTCACTGGCCAACGGGGCCGAGCCGTGGCGGCTGCCGGCGGTGGGGGAGCTGCCCGACATCCGGGTGCCCTTCGCCACCGTGGCGTCGACGGCGGGCGCCAACGGTGGGCACGGCACGGCCCGTTTCCTGCCCTACGCCCGGGACCCCGAGACCCTGGCCCGGCCGTGGGCGGTGCCGGGCACGCCGGGGCTGGAGCACCGCATCGGCGGGCTGGAGAAGGCCGACGGCACCGGCGACATCAGCTACGACCCGATCAACCACGAGCTCATGACCCGGCTGCGGGCGGCCAAGGTGGCGGGCATCGCGGCCGACATCCAGCCCGTCGAGGTGGATGACCCCGGCGGCGGCGCCGAGGTCCTGGTGCTCGGGTGGGGGTCCACCTACGGGGCCATCGCCGCTGCGGTGGAGCGGTTGCGCCGGCGGGGCCGGAAGGTGGCCCACGCCCACCTCGACCACCTCAACCCCTTCCCGGCCAACCTGGGCGACGTGCTGGCCCGGTACCGCAGGGTGGTGGTGCCGGAGATGAACCTGGGCCAGCTCGCCGCCCTGGTGCGGGCGCAGTACCTGGTGGACGCCAAGACGATCAGCAAGGTGCAGGGCCAGCGTTTCCTCTACTCCGAGGTGGAGGCGGCCGTGCTGGCCCTCCTGGACGAGGGGTGAGGGGTGCGCCGATGACCGACGTGGAGGTTCCCGTCACCACCAAGAAGGACTGGGCCAGCGACCAGGAGGTGCGCTGGTGCCCCGGCTGCGGGGACTACTCGATCCTCACCGCCCTGCAGATGCTCATGCCGGAGCTGGGCGTGCGCCGGGAGAACTCCGTGTTCATCTCCGGCATCGGGTGCTCGAGCCGCTTCCCCTATTACATGAACACCTACGGCCTGCACGGGATCCACGGCCGGGCCCTGCCGCTGGCCACCGGGCTGGCCGTGGCCCGTCCCGACCTCGACGTGTGGGTGGTCACCGGCGACGGCGACGGGCTGTCCATCGGCGGCAACCACCTCATCCACGCCCTGCGCCGCAACGTCAACCTCACCGTGCTGCTGTTCAACAACCAGATCTACGGGCTCACCAAGGGCCAGTACTCGCCCACCAGCGAGCTGGGCAAGGTCACCAAGTCCACGCCCTTCGGGTCGGTGGACCAGCCCTTCAACCCGGTGAGCCTGGCCCTTGCCGCCGAGGCCACCTTCGTGGCCCGCACCCACGACCTGGACCGCAAGCACATGATGGAGATCTTCCGGCGGGCCCACGAGCACCGCGGCGCCGCCTTCGTGGAGATCTACCAGAACTGCAACGTCTTCAACGACGGCGCCTTCGAGCAGGTCACGGCCCGCGAGGCGCGGCCCCAGATGCTCATACCGCTGGTGCACGACCAGCCGGTGCGGTTCGGCACCGACAACGAGATGGGCGTCACCGTCGACGCCCAGGGCCGGGCCCACATCGTCAAGGTGGCCGACGTGGGGGAGGGGGCCATCCTGATGCACGACGAGACCCGGGAGGAGCCGGGCCTGGCCTTCCTGCTCTCCCGCCTGGCCCGAGGCCCCTTCGAGCCCACCCCCATCGGCGTCTTCCGGGCCGTCCAGCGGGCCGACTACGGCGCCCTGGTCGAGCAGCAGATCCACGACGCCCGCGCTCGCCAGGGCCCCGGCGACCTGGCCGCCCTCCTCGCCAGCGGCACCACCTGGGAACAGCAAGGCTGACCCCCGCCACCCCCGCCACCCCGCCGCCCTCAGCGAACTGGTCCCGAAATCGATACCGGATCGGACCCGTTTTCGGGACCAGGAACTCAGGGGCCGAGGGACCGGGGGTCGATCCTCCCTGCGGCGGCGGCCAGGCCCTCGGGGTCGCGGGTGCGCACGCCCTCGGCGAAGGGCAGGGTGGCCCGGACGGCCCGCTGGAGCCAGGCGGTGACCATCGTGGCATGCGTGGGCTCGCGGCCAGGGTCCACGGGCTGGCCGGTGACGATCTGCACCGCGGCCCGGCGGACCCGGTCGGCGTCGGGCGTCACCTCGGCCTGGCGGGCCCGATGGTGGAGGTAGGCGGCCACCTGGCGCAGCTCCTCGGCGCCTCTCGTGACCGAGGCGTGGAGGGCCGGCACCAGGGTGGCGGCCAGCCACAGGGGCGTGCGCCGGGCCACGAACCGCAGCGGCCCCACCCGCTTGGCCACCTTGGTCACGAGGGCGGCGGCAGTGGCCCCGCCCAGCAGGGGTGACGCCGGCTTGGCGTTCAGGGCCTTGGCCAGCGAGCGCTCGTCGGGATAGCGGCCAGCCAGCTCGGCGGCCCCGGCGGTGCTCTTGCGGGCCAAGGCCCGGGCCGGGCCTTCCACCGCGTCGGCGGCACCGGCCAGCGAGAGCCGTCCCGCCTTGGCCATCCCGGCCAGGACGGCCCGGACCACATCGCGGACGGACGCGCCCAGGCCGCCCTCGCGGCCTTCCTCCTCGCTTTCTGGAGGTTTTGGTCCGGATGGCGGACCAAAAACCTCCAGAGAGTGGCGCGGGGGTGGTCATGGGGGCTGCTAACCCCCGGTAGGGCCGAGCTCGACGTCGAGGGCCAGCGTGAGGCACCGGCACGCCCCGCCCGCCTTGAGGAACTCGCTGACGTCGTGGACGGCCACGTCGAAGCCCCACGCCTCCAGCTGGCGGCCGATCCGGGGCGGGCAGGACGGCATGTGCACGGTGGTGCCGACCACCACCGAGTTGGCGCAGAAGGCCAGCGCCTCGTCCTCCTCCAACACCAATGGGTCGGGCACCAGGCGTTCCACCACGGCTCGGCCGTAGCGGTCCCAGCCCATCGGGGCCACCAGTGCCCGACGGGCGTCGAGCGGGCAGAACGTGAGGTCGAGGTGGTAGAGGCGGGGGTTGACCAGCTCCAGGGACTGCACCGGCGCGCCGGTGAGGCGGGAGAGCGGGGCGTGGGCGGCGGCGTCCGAGCGGGTGCGGTAGCCGGACAGCAGCACCTCGCCGAAGGGCAGGGCGTCGCCCGCCCCCTCGTGGGAGACGCCCTCGGGCAGTGGCGTCACCTGGTACCCCCGTGCCTCGAACCAGGCCACGTCGTGAGGCACCTCGGCCTGGCGCTCGGGGTGGCGGAACCGGGCCGGTACGTAGGTCGTCGCGTCCACCACCCCAGCGTTGGCGGTGAAGACCAGGTCGGGCAGGTCGGGGGCCGGCTCCAGCAGCTCGATCTCGGCGCCCGATGCCCGCAGCCCGGCGACCAGGCCCTCCCACTGGTCCCGGGCCCGGTCGGCATCGACCCGGACCTCAAGGCGCATCCAGGCGTTGATCTCGTAGAGGATGTCGAAGTGCTGGGGCGGGCACATCAGGTAGCGCCGCCCCCACGGCAGCCCGGCCACCTACGTGGGTGGGCACAGGGCGTCGCACAGGCCCTGCACGAACAACCCCACGTCGGTGACGATGCCGAGGGCCTGGTGGCTGCCCCGGTCGGCCAGCTTGGTGACCACGGCCTGGTTGATGTCGACACAGAACGTCTCCACGCCGGCCGGCAGGCAGTTGCCGGTGGCGATGGCGTGGAGGGTGGAGGCCAGCATGAGGGCCACGCCCACGCCGGGCAGGAGGTAGCGCATGGCGTCGGCCGCCTCCACCACGTTGGCGTAGACGTCGGGAAGGGGGCCGTCGTCCCGGATGGAGCCGCCCAGCACGAACGGCACGCCGGCCTTCACGCACTCGTACATGACCCCGCCGTCCACGTAGCCGGCCTCCACCGCCGCCGCGATCGATCCGTACCGGCGCACCTCGTTGATGACCCGGAGGTGGTTGGCGTGGCCGCCCTCGGCGGCGGTACCGGCTCGCACCGACACGCCCAGCGACGTCCCCATCACGTTGGACTCGATGTCGTGGGCGGCGAGGCCGTTGCCGGCGAAGAGAAGGTCGATCCAGCCCTCACGCACCAGCCGGGCCACGGCCGGCGCGGCGCCGGTGTGCACGACGGCAGGGCCGCACACGGCCAGGATCTTGCGCCCCGCCTGGCGGTGGAGCCGCAGGCGGTCGGCCACGTCGGCCACCAGCAACGCCTTGGGCTTCTCGGACGACACCTCCGAGCTCATGAACTCGAAAGGGTTGGCGCCCCTCGGCCGGGACGGGGGCGTGACCCTGATCCCTTCGTGGCCCACCACCACCCGGTCGCCCACCCGGACGCGGTGCATGGGCGCGGTGCGGGCCCGGCCGGCGTCGTCCACCACCAGCCCGCAGTCCATCTCCGGGTTCTCCACCTCCACCCACCGCCCGCCCACCCGGACCGCGGTGGGCAGATTGGTGGTGGAGTAGAAGCCAGCCGGCAGTACGCCGTCCCGGTCGGCCACGGCCAGTTCGGCGTCGGTGGGGTTGACCCGGTTGGCCCCGTGGGCCTGGAGCTCCACCAGGAGGGATGCGAGGAGATCCTCGTCCGGAGCCTCCACCTCCAGGCGGGCCCGGCTGAGGTCCCGGTTGGTGCGGCCGATGTTGACCTCCAGCACCCGGTAGTCGGCGCCGGCGGCCAGGATGACGTCCATCAGCTTGGCCAGGATGAGCGAGTCGATGATGTGGCCCTCGACCTCCACCACCTCGGTGGCCATCACCCGACCTCGGTGGTGACGTCGGGCTCGGTGGCGGGCTGGTCGCCGTCGGTGGGGGGGCCGTCCTGGGCGAGCTCGCTGACCGGCACCTCCTCGGTGCCAACCGTGGGCTCGTCCTTCCAACCACCCCCCCGGGAGTCGAACAGGTCCCGCCCCAGCACCTGGATGATGCCGGCCACCGGGATGGCCAGCAGGGCACCGAGGATGCCGGACAGCTCCACGCCGATGAGCACGGCGCCGAGGACCACCAGCGGGTTGAGGTCCACCGTCTTGGCCATGATCGTCACCTGGAGGACGTGGTTCTCGAACTGCTGGTACACCACGAAGAAGACCACGGTGGCGATGCCGGCCGCAGTGGAGTGGAGGAAGGCCACGATCACGGCCGGGATGGCGCCCAGGGTGGCGCCCACCAGCGGGATGAGGTCGGCAAAGGCCACCCACAGGGCCAGGACGGTCCGGAAGGGGACGCCGGCGAAGAACAGGAACACGAAGGTGGCCACACCGGCGACGACGCTGATGAGCAGGTTGCCGGCCACGTAGCCGGTGACCGCCTTGGCGCAGTCGGCGGCCACATGCCGGACGTGCTCGGCCGTTGGTGGCGACAAGGCCCCGAGCCCTGTGCGGAGCATGCGCGGACCGGACAGCAACATGAGGATGGTCAGCACGAAGATGGTGAGGGCGGCCGCGACCGCGTTGCCGAGCACCCGCACGATGTCGAGGCTGTTGCGGCCCAGGTCGTTGAAGGCGTTGCTCAGCTCGTCGCGGTTCTCCTCGATGCGCTGGTCGAGGTCGTAGCGCTGCACGATGCCGCCCAGCGGGCCCCGGCCCGCCTTGGCATCCTCCACGTAGCGGGGGAAGTTGTCGGTGAACTCGCGGGACTGGTCGACGATGGGCGTGATGAACGCGTAGAGCAAGCCGCCCACCACTCCCAGGACAGTGAGGAAGACGACCATCGTGGCCAGCGACCTCCGCAGCCTGGCCTTCTGCTCCAGGAAGTCCACCGGCGGGCTGAGCACCACCGCGAAGAAGGCGGCGATCACCATCCAGATGAGCACCCGGCTGACGGCCTGGACGACGGCGATCACGGCCAGTGTGAGGACGACGGACCCGATGGCTGCCCAGATCGAGCGCCAGGGCACCGGTGCGCGGGCGGCGGGCTCCGGCGACATCGCGGCCAGCGTACCCAGGACACATGTTGATCAAATGCGGCTGATCGAACGAACCAAGGGGGGGTCGGCAGGCATCGTGCGGGTCAGCCGCCTCGTCCGCGAAGCGGCCGACCGTAGATCAGCAGTGTCCCAGGGGGTAACCTCCGGCCGCAATGGGGCAGCCGATCGTCGTCGTCCAGAAGCCGTCGTCCACCAAGGGCGTCCTGCGCTTCGAGATCAACCGCAGCCTCACTGGGATGGGGCACGAGCGGTACCCGTCGGCGGCCCACGCCACCGGCGACCGCCCACCCGATGTCCTGGCCCGGCGCCTGTTCGAGCACGGCGGCGTCGATGCGGTGCACGTCTACTCCAACATGGTCACCGTGGAGTTGTCCGAGGGCGAGCGCGGAGACGGCATGCTGGAGTTGGTGGAACAGCTGTTCATTCACTACCGCGACGGCGTCCAGCCCAGCATTCCCTAGAGGGATGACAACCGACGCGTGGTCGGCGGTGCTGGAGCGCCTCGACGACGCGGCTAAGCTCACCGGCCTCGACCCGGACATCCACCGCATGCTGCGCACGCCCAAACGGGTGCTGGAGGTGGCCGTCCCGGTGCGGATGGACGACGGTCGGGTGGAGGTGTTCACCGGCTGGCGGGTCCACCACGACACCACCCGCGGGCCCGGCAAGGGCGGCATCCGGTTCCACCCCGAGCTGGACGTGCGGGAGGTCACCGCCCTCGCCGCTGACATGACGTTCAAGACGGCCGTGGCCAACCTGCCCTTCGGCGGGGCCAAGGGGGGCGTGCGATGCGATCCCACTGTGCTGTCCCTCGGTGAGCTGGAACGGCTCACCCGCCGCTACACCCTCGAGGTGTCACCCCTCCTGGGGGCGGACCGGGACGTGCCGGCCCCCGACGTCAACACCGACGGCCGGGTCATGGCCTGGCTCATGGACACCCTGGCCATGATCAGCGGCGAGGGGCTCACCGGCACGGTCACCGGCAAGCCCCTGGCCGTGGGCGGCACCCGGGCCCACGCCGGCGCCACCTCGTCGGGGGTGGTGATGGTGGCCCGGGACGTCTTCGCGGCCCTGCAGTTGCCCTTCGCCGGCAGCCGGGCCGTCATCCAGGGCTTCGGCAAGGTGGGTGGCCCGCTGGCCTTCCTGCTCGCCTCGGCCGGCATGCGGGTGGTGGCGGTGAGCGACATCGGCGGCGCGGTGCGCAACGGGGGTGGGCTGGACCCGTCGGCGCTGTCGGACCACATGGCCCAGACGGGCACCGTGGCCGGCTTCGATGGTGGCGACCCGCTCGACCCCCGCGAGCTGTGGTCGGTGCCGTGCGAGCTGGTGGTGCCGGCCGCCCTGTCGGGGGCCATCGACGCCGGCGTGGCGGAGGCGCTCAGCACCAAGGTGGTGGTGGAGGCGGCCAACGGTCCCACCCTTCCCGAGGCCGACCCCGTGCTCGACCGGCGGGGGATCGTGGTGGTCCCCGACATCTTGGCCAATGCCGGTGGCGTGACAGCGTCCTACTTCGAGTGGGCCCAGGACCGCCAGGGTTACCGCTGGGACGAGGAGACGGTGGCCACCCGGCTCCGCACCTTCATGGACGAGGCCTTCCATGCGGTGTGGGTCAAGGCCGACACCCTCCAGGTGTCGCTGCGGCGGGCTGCCTTCGCCCTGGCTGTGGAGCGTGTGGCCGAGGCCATCGCGGCCCGCGGCCTGTTCCCTTGATCACACACGTGACCGACGGCCGGTCCACTCGTTCTCCGCGACCGCGCCCCTCCTGGGGCGCTTTGGCCATGTGAAGCCGGGGTCAGGCGGCGCCGGCGAGGGTGCCAGCGGCGTCCACGTCGTGGATGGACGGGGTTTCGGCGTCGGCCCGGGCGATGGCCTCTGCGGTACGGGCCATCTCCTCCTGGAGGGCGTCGACGTCATGCTGGATCCGAGCCGCATCCTGGCGGCGGTGCTGCACCGTGGCCCGCTCCCGCTGCTCCACCAGTTCCACCAGTTGGAGCTCGAGCCCGACCACGTGGTCCTCGAGCCTGGGATTGATCATGTGGGCATCTGTACCCGGTGGGCGGCGCTCTACTCGCGTTCTGGACCGCGTCGGAGCGGCCCGTCCGCTCCTGGAGCTCGTCGATCTTTGGGACGCCTTCTTTGCGGGTGGTTTCGGGATGTCGGTCATGCCGGTGCTGTACCCCCGGTTGACGGATGCGAACACTCGTTCGATACTGGGGTCATGGCCCTGGCCGTGCCCGACGTTCCCGGTCTCTCCCCGCCTCCGGTGGCGGCACGGCTGGCCGGGCGGGTGCAGCCGGTCGCCCTGGCCGGCGAGCGCCTGCTACCGGTCCATCCCGCCCTGGCTGGGTTGCTCCCCGGTGGTGGGCTGCGGCGGGGATCCACGGTGGCGGTGGCGGGGTCCACGTCGCTGGCCCTGGCCCTGGTGGCGGGGCCGTCGGGGGCCGGGTCGTGGTGCGCGGCCGTGGGCGTGCCGTCGCTGGGGCTGGTGGCGGC